>JAFSZS010000094.1 GCA_017455645.1 Selenomonadaceae bacterium
GCGGTGAGTTTGCCGCCGCATTTGGACAGGGACGACCTTTTGAGCAGCGGCTTTTTCGGCTTGCTGGACGCAATAGATCGTTTTGACATTTCACGAAATATAAAATTTGAAACTTACGCGGGCGTTCGTATTCGCGGCGCAATGATTGATTATCTGCGTGCCAAAGATTGGATACCCGTTACCATGCGCCAAAAAATTCGCAAGTACGAGCAAACTGTTTTTCGCCTTGAAAATGAATTGGGGCGCAGTGCAACCGATAAAGAAATTGCAGACGCCTTAGAAATTTCGCTTGACGAATTACAAGTTTTGGTCGGGCAATGCAACGCGGCTACAGTTATTCCGCTTGAAGAATATATACAAACGGACAGCGCGGAAAATACCGCCGATACAAACCCCGCCGACGCCATGGAACTTTTGGAGCTTAAAGATATGCTTGCAAAGGCGATTGACAAATTGGCGGAAAAAGAGCGAACGGTTATTTCGCTTTACTATTATGAAGAATTGACTTTGAAAGAAATCAGCTTGATTTTGCATTTGAGCGAGGCGAGAATTTCTCAACTGCATACAAAGGCTGTTTTAAAAATGCGTAATTATTTAGCCAGAAATAAAGCTATGTTTTAGAATATTTTTTTAACCTGAATTTGAGAGGTGAAGCAATAGTGGCAGATGCAAAATATCCGACGCTTGGCGGAGTTGACGCCGGTTATCAATATGAATTCAGACCGGACGGCGTTTATTTGACAGTTTACCCAAGCGAGGATGAACTTCTTTTTGAACTTTCAGATATGCGCCAAATTTTGAGGGATTATGGCGTTTTAGATTATGACGTTGCATTATTGGCAAAAACAGTGCGCGATGCGTCAGGGCAACCTCAAAAAATTGCAGCACCTGTCGAAGTTACCGAAGAGCAAATAAGCCGGTTTTATCAAGAATCAGCCCCGCTTGTCAGTGATGAACTTGAAGAATATGCAAATATCGTTGTTGAAGTCAGCCGTGACAAAATGCGCGCGTCAGTGAAATTTGATACAAAGCGCGGCTCCAAACTTCCAACTTATGATATGGTTATGGACGCGCTGAAAGAAAAAGGTATTGTTTACGGTATTGACGAAGAAGCGGTTGAGGAAGGCGTCAAACATTTTTCAATTTTCGTTGCTGCTGAAGGCGACCCGCCCGTACCCGGCGAAAATGCTTACATTGACAGAAAATTTAATCTCGGCGTCAAAGGGCGTCCGGTTATAGATGAATATGATCGCGTCGATTATAAAGATTTAAATCTTTTTGTTTTAGTTAAGGCAAATGACACGCTTGCAATCAGAATCCCGCAAACTAAAGGCAAGCCCGGCAAGGATATTTACGGCGACGTTGTACCCGCGCAAAACGGGCGTCCAATTCCAATGCCCAACGGCAAAAATACAATCGTTTTGGGCGAAAATCAACTTATAGCTGCTATTGCGGGACAAATTATTGACACCGGTACAAAAATCAGCGTTGACCCGCAACTTTTGATTAAAAGTTCAGTTGGTGTTAAAACCGGCAATATTGAATTTGACGGCGGCGTAACGATTAACGGCGATGTTAAGCAAGGTTTTTCTGTTAAAGCAACCGGCGACATTGAAATTAAAGGCAGTGTCAACGGCGGCGAAGTCGAAGGGCGAAATGTCATAATCGGCGGCGGCGTTACCGGTGCCAATCGTTGTAAAGTTCAAGCTCAATTAGATGTACGCGCTGCCTTTGCTGAAAACGCCGTAATTGAAGCCGGCAAGGATATTTATATTGCGGATGTTGCTTTACATTCGACACTTCGCGCAGGCAAAAGAATTATCGTTGAAGGCAAGCACGGGCAAATTATGGGCGGCTTGGCAGTTTCCGGTGAAGAAGTTCAAGCAAAAACTATTGGAAATGAAGCTTACGTTATTACCCGCGTTTCTGTCGGCGTAGATCCAAATTTACAGCGTGAATATCACAACGTCTGCAAAAGTTACAAAGACGGCAAGAAAAAACTTTTGCACATTACACAAACGCTTAATACTCTTTCAAAAATCGATATGAGCAAAATCCCGCAAGAAAGGCTGAATCAGATTAACGCGCTTACCCGTTCACAATTTCCAATCGCCGGACAACTTAAACGCGACGAAAAACGAATTTTGGAGCTTGAGGAAAAATTGGGCGATATGAAACACGGCAGGGTACGCATTGACGATACACTTTATCCCGGCGTGCGCCTTTCGATTAATTCTGTTGTTAAAAGCATTCAGGAAGAGTACAAACATTGCACAATGCTTTTGGAAGACGGGCAAATTGTACTTGGGCAGTATTAGGGAATAGGGAATAGGGAGTAGGGAATAGTGGCTAAAAACGCGCAGGATTGATTTTAAGGCAGGTCTGAAAATTTTTTTAATATAAATGTACCCCCAAGCCTTGAGAAACGATTCTGCGGGCAAATATAAGCGTCTACGAGCTTA
>JAFSZS010000095.1 GCA_017455645.1 Selenomonadaceae bacterium
CAAGTTCCCTAACCATATTGCGCGCCTCAACTGCAACGTTATCTGTTGCGCCGCGTATATCCTCAAAAGTATCGCGCAGTTTTTCAACTGATTGAGTACCGGCTCTAACCGCCGCGTTGCCTTTTTGCATTGAGTCAACGGCGTTTGTAGTTTCAGCTTGAATATCGCCAATAAGCGTTGCGATTTTTTGCGCGGCTTCTTGGGATTCTTCGGCAAGTTTTCTAACTTCTTCAGAAACAACAGCAAATCCTCTGCCGTGTTCTCCTGCGCGAGCCGCTTCAATAGCCGCGTTAAGTGCAAGCAAGTTTGTTTGTTCGGCAATACCTGAAATAGCCTCTACAATTTGTCCAATTTCTTGTGAACGTTTACCCAGTTTATCAACGGTTGCAGCAGAATCATTGACGATTTTTTCAACGCTGATAATTTGTTGTACCGCCTCATCAACGGCTTTATTTCCGACGGTAGCTTGATTGTTTGCTTTAGTTGCATGTGCAGAAACATTATCAGCAGTTTTGCCGATATTGTCTATTGAAACCATGGCGGCGTTAATAGCTTCAAGTGAATCGCCGACATCTCTTTGTTGCTCGACAACTTCGCCGGCAGATTTTGTAACAGATTGTGCAACTTGTTCAGATGCTTGTGAAGCTTGGTTAGCACTTGCAGTCAATTCTTGTGAAGACGCCGCTAATTGCTCGGAAGAATTTGCAGTCTTTTGAATAAGTTTGCTGACAGTTTCGCGCATATCACGAATAGCTTGTGACATTGTGCCAAATTCGTCGCCGCGGTTCGGGTCAATAAGGCTGCTCTTTCTGAAGTCGCCGCTTCTAAGAAGGTGGAAAAGTTCAACCATATTTTTAAGCGGATTTGTAACAGATTTCATAACAATGGAGCTAAGGAAAAGCAGAATGATAATCATTGCCGCGGTAATAGCAAAAGTTCTGAAAACAGTTGCATTAACGGCGTCAACGCTGTCTTGCATCATTTCGTCAGCTTTTTCACGAACTTTGTTAAGCATTTCGCCGGAAATATCGCCAATAGCTACAGCGTGCGGAATACCATTTTCTTCATAGAAATGCATAGCGTTATTTCTGTGCGCCGCCAAAACTGAAGGATCTGTCAAAGCTTCGGGCGGAGGAGCCATTGCCATTAATTGGTCGCCGGCTTTTTTGAAGGCGTCCCATTCGACTTTTGCAGGTGCAAGATCAGCAATTAATTCTTGGTCGCCCGCAATAATTTTTTCGTATTCTGCCAAATTGTCTTCAAAGTCTTTGACGGCGGAGGCGTATTTTTGTTTGCGTGAATCGCCCAGCGCAACGTCAGTAGACAGCGGGAATACAGACATTTGAACCTGCGCGTATCTTACAGAATAGCGGCAACGCGCAACGTGATAAATTGAATTGAGGTTAGTTTTATACATAACCTCAAGCCGGTCTTTGGCGGTATTTACAGCGAAGTACCCTACAAAGCCCATAACGATAATACCAATAGCCGCTACCACGTTTAGTATAACCAATTTCATGGTAACCGAAAAATTATCCATCATCTAAAATTTCCCCTTTCTTCGATGGATTTATTTATATACAAACAGAATTATAAAATCTTGTCTTGTTTTGTCAAGGTTAAGGCGTTTGTACACAAAAAAACGGCAGGGTAAAAATCCCCGCCGCTAAAAAATTTACCGTGAAAAATTTGTTAATCGTATTTGAACGCTTGTAAAGAATTTTGTAAATCTTGAGCAAGTCTTGAAAGTTCGTCAGACGCAGAAGAAATTTCCTCCGCAGATGCTGATTGTTGTTCAGCCGCCGCAGATACACTTTCCATTTCGCTTGAAACGTGCCCGCTTTTATCTGAAATTGCCTGTGAATTGTCACGAATTTTTTCAGTAGCCTTAGCAATGGCTTCAAGTTCCCTAACCATATTGCGCGCCTCAACTGCAACGTTATCTGTTGCGCCGCGTATA
>JAFSZS010000096.1 GCA_017455645.1 Selenomonadaceae bacterium
CTTGATTTTCTGAAGTTGCCGCGTTTAAACTTCTTTCAGCCCAGCGGTGCGTGCGCTCTGTAGATTTTTTGGCGTAGTCATAATCGACGCCGTAAGGAATACATTCATCAAACGCCATTATAATATCTGCGCCGAGTTTCATTTGCGTTTCAATGGAAATTTCCGGCGAAAGAAATTTTTTTGCGCCGTCAATGTGCGAGCGAAAAGTTACGCCGTCTTCAGTAATTTTTCTAAGTTCGCCCAAACTGAAAACTTGAAAGCCGCCGCTGTCAGTCAAAATCCCGCGCTTCCAATTCATAAATTTGTGCAAGCCGCCCGCCTTTTGTACCAAATCTGCGCCCGGTCTCAAAAATAAATGGTACGTGTTGCTTAAAATTATTCCCGCGCCGAGCTGTTCCAATTCGTCAGGCGAAACGCTTTTAACCGTTGCTTGAGTTCCCACCGGCATAAAAATTGGCGTCAAAAAATCGCCGTGCGGTGTATGCAAAATTCCTGCGCGAGCTCCCGTTTTTTTATCTTTGTGAATCAATTCATAAGTTACTGCCGCCATTAATATTGCTCCTAATTATATCTGTAATTTTATAATTTTTACCGTTGTAAGCGAAAGTTTCACCAATTTTTTTATCTTTTGCTGTAGTATATACCTTATAACTGCCTGCAAAAAATTTATTAATTTTGCTGTCAAGCAAAGAAATTGTTTCAACAACGTCGCCAAATTCAACTTTCGCTGTAAATTTGTGTGTGTAATCAATCAAGATTTTTGCAATTTCATCTTCAGAAAGATAATCAAGTATAACGTTACCGCCGATTTTATTCAAGTGCTGAAGTGCCGCCGTCCAGTCTTCCCTTGCCAAATTTGGAAACTGCGCGAAAAATTTTACAATACCGCTTAAAATTGTAGGATTAGCTGAAAAAGAAAGGCGCAGGATACGATAAATTTTACTGGTAAAAGCCGCCGCGCCGAGGGCGTCCAATTTCCAAAAGGGATTGGAATTTTTTTCATCGTACAAGAGCCGCGCCATCCACCAACATTTTGCAAGCGCGTTTGTAATATTTCCAACTTTTGTACCTTCGTGAAAGAAAAAATTTCTTTGAATACTTGCAACAGATTCTTTTTTTATTTCGCCGGAATTATAATTATAGCGCACTCGAACAAAATTATAAAATTCGCTGTGAGTAAGCCCAGCCCAAAATCTTTCGTCGGAGGCTTGCACTTCAGTTAAAAATTTCAAATTTTGGTAAAGTATCTTGCAATTTTCAAAATCAATTTTGCCTTCGTCGCCTTCGGTTGCAAGTTCAAAATCCGCAACGGTTTTATATTCTTCAAAAGGTTTTTCGTCGTTGCAAAATTCTTTTATCCAGCCGGAATTATCTTCAGTGAAATAATTTTGGCAAGCCGTCGGCAAATTCACCTTCAAATTATCCAACGCCGCCTGCTTCATAAAATATAATTTCATTCTTCGTCCTCGCCATAAATCTTTTGCAAACTTTCAAACGCCCGCGCCATCGGCAAATTTATTAATTCCTGCGCCAACTCAAATAAATCCTTGTTTTTTAAATCGTCAACAAAATCTGCGCCGTAATTATGTTTCAGCGATAAAAACCAATCTTTGTATTGATAATCTTCAACCGCGCCTTCAGCTTGCAATTCTTCCAAAACATAAATCAGCGCGGGCAAAATTACCAGTGAATTTACAACCGGCTGTAGTTCCAAATTTTCATTGGCACCAACAAAAAAATCATATTCTGCGCCGCCCAAAGTGATTTTTATTTTTTCGCCTTCAAAGTCAACTTCAAAATTTGTTTCTTCCAAAACTGCGCGGCAAACTGTAAAAATTGATTCATTACCTGCAAAATTGTCGGGATTGTCGGGGATTTTCAAACTCGGCAAAGTTTTATAGGCAAGCACATTACCTTTGGTCAAATTAAATTTTAAGCCGGAAAAATCCTCGCTCCAGTCTTTGCAGTAAAAATTTTCAACGTCATTTTTTAAGACAATCGCCGCCACAATTTCCAACACACTTTTAACGCGGCTCAAACTTATTTCGGTTGAAATTTCTGCTCGCGCAGATTTTAAAATTTTTCTAAAAATCGTTGCGGCAGATTCAAAATGTACAACGTATTCAGCCTCGCCGCGTGCGATTAAATTTTTTATTTCCGGACAATCTGTATCAAAGTCAAAATTAAAAATAATTGCCGCCGCCGTTTGCCTAAAATTATAATCAGCCTCGAACGCGCAATTTTTATAATCGTCGCGCCCGCTCGCAAGCACGGGATAATTGAAAGTGCGATTATTCATCTTCATAGACGTAAGTCCTCAAAGAATAGCCGTTATCTTCAGCAAGCGAAAAATTTATATGCAAATTTTTATTCGCCGGAATGTTAAAAAGTTGAATTTTTTGTTCAGAAACTTGAGCGTTGCAATTTGCCTTGACGCTTGAAATTTTGAGTTGTTCCTGCGCGTCATCTTCACCTACTGCGAAAATTTTTATATTGCCGCTGAAAATATTTTTGGGAACTTGCAGAATCAGGCGGTAATTATTTTTTCCAATTTTAATGACGCGGTTTTTGCACTCAAGAAAATTTCCTGCGGGCGTCAAAACAATATCTGCGCCTTCTGGGTCTTCAACGCCGGTATGATTTTTTTTATTTTTGCGCGGGCGTTTGCCCTTCAAAGTCCTAACCGCGGGCTTATCGTCTTTTTGGTCTGTAACAGTGCCGCGCGCAGTTTTATATTTTGAAGTATCGGAGCCGCCGCCTGTAGACAAAGTTTTATTTTCGGGCGCGGTTGCAGTTTCGATTTTCAAAATTGGAGAATTTGCAACGGGATTTAATTTTTCAACTTTTTTGGCGGCAGTTTGAATAACCGGCAAAATTTTATTGCGTTGCAAATTTGCGCTAAGTCCCTCAACATTTTTTTCATCGCTGATAAAATTTTCGCCCAAAGATTTAACTTTTGAACGTACCCAATCTTTAAAATCTGTAAAATATTGTTTGGCTAATTTGGCATTTGGGTGGCGGCTCGGCTCCCAATGATTATGCTCCGGATTTTCCATTTGCCGGAAAAAATTATTTAACGCCGCGCCTTCAATTTCAACAATTCCTGTAAAATTTAAATGTTTTGGAAATCTTTTCAAGTCAAAAATTTTCATTCCCATTTGCCGCACAACAAGAATTTTTCTGTTTAAATCTGCGCGAGGGTCAATCAAAATTTTCAGCTTGAGTTTGCCTAAGCCGTGAAAATCTTCCTCAAAAATTTTTAAATCAGAATCAGCTGCAGTCAAAACTTTGTAGTAACTGCGGGCTTGACTTTTGTGCTCTTTCAAATATTTATCCTGTTTTGGAATAATTTTTTGCAGATAATTTTTATCGACGGTGTAATTAGGCATTTCGACAATTAATTTGCCGCGGTAAATCGTTACAAGAAAATTTTCGACAAGTTCAAATAAAATATTGCCCCGCCATTTTTCGGCGGCGTTAAAACCGTAAATAAAAATATCAGTGCCAATTTTCGTACGCGTCAAAATCTTTTCAAGCGCAGAAATTTTTTCGACGGGCAAATTTTTATTGGGGTTGCCGTAATAGCCAATTCCCGCCTTAGTGTCGTTTTTTTGATTGAATGAAACAAGCCGAGAAACTCCCTGCGCCGCACTTTCGCCGCGTTGATTCAAAGTGCGATAAAAAACCAGTCGAAAATCTGAAATTGCAAAGGGCGCGTTTTTCCCAATACCAAAACTTCCGCCCGTGCTGCCGGATTTATTCGCACCGCCGTCAATTTTCGTTAAAGTATTCCAGCCCTCAAAAGAATTTGGATTGAAAGGATTGGCAAGCCCCGTTGTATTTTCGTCGCTGACAATTAAAACCGTGCTTGGAATTTTTATTTTGTTGAGAGCTTGATTAAAAAAATTTTTGGCGTTGGAATTTTCTTTCCAATAATCGCGGCAAGCGTCAAGAATTTTTTTGTATTCGGTATAACCCGGGATATTTTCGGGCGTAATTTCTTTAGTTTGAAAACGTACAATAACCGGCTTTGAAGTATCAGCCGCCGCGTCCAGTGAATTTTGGCAAATTTCCCGCGCCAATGAAGAATCTTTTTTGCCGTTGAAAGTTTCAATACCTGAATCAGCCAAGCCGCGAATAACGCCGCCGCCGTTCGTTGGAAAATTCCACTCCGCCATTTTTTAACCCCTGTTCAAAATAAACATTGCATCGCCGAAGCTGAAAAATCTGTAGCGATTTTCAACCGCCGCCTTGTACGCCTGCAAAATAAATTCACGCCCCGCAAACGCACTGACCAGCATTATCAAAGTTGACTTCGGCAAGTGAAAATTGGTTATCAGTGCGTCGACAATTTTAAATTTGTAACCCGGGTAAATAAAAATTTTCGTGGAATCGCTGCCAACTTCCACATTAAAATTATCAAGCGCGGCACTTTCCAGCGTGCGAATTGAAGTTGTACCGACGGCTATAACTTTTTTACCCGCCAATTTTGTTTCACGAATTAATTTTGCTGTAGATTCGGGAACTGTATAAAACTCTTCGTGCATTTGGTGATTTTCGATATTTTCAACTTGAACGGGGCGAAAAGTTCCCAAGCCGACGTGCAAAGTTACAAATCCCAAGTTGACGCCGAAATTTTCAAGTTCCCGCATTTGTTCTTTTGTGAAATGTAAACCGGCGGTAGGCGCGGCTGCACTTCCTCTTTCACGATTGTAAACAGTTTGGTAGCGTTCAATGTCAGAAATTTTTTCGTGAATGTAAGGCGGAAGGGGAGTTTCGCCGAGCCTGTCAAGAATTTCTTCAAAGACGCCTTCAAATTGAAAGTGAACAATTCGCCCGCCAAAATCTGTACGCCCGACAATTTTACAGCTTAATTCTTCGCCAAAAAAAATTTCCGCGCCTTCGTGAATTTTGCGCCCGGGCTTTACCAAAGTTTCCCAATTTGTGGCGTCAATTCTCCGCAATAAAAAAATTTCCACGCGCCCGCCGGTTGCCTTTTGCCCCATAAGTCGCGCAGGAATTACTCTTGTATCGTTAAAAATTAAAGTATCGCCCGCCGTCAAAAATTTCTGCAAGTTGTAAAAATGTTCGTGCCGAATTTCTTTTGTCAGCGGATTTAAAACCATCAGCCTTGAAAAATTGCGCGGCTCAACAGGCGTTTGTGCAATTAATTCTTCCGGCAATTCATAATTAAAATCTTCCAGTAACATTAAATTTCCCCATAAAAAATTTTAATAAAGTTTCCTAATTTCGGTACCGCGGTAATAATGGTACAAAATTTTATCGTAAGTCCAGCCGCTTTTGGCGTAGGCGTTCGCGCCGTTTTGAGACATTCCGACGCCGTGCCCCGAGCCGTACCCTTCAAAAATAATTTTGCTGCCGGAAATTTTTATATCAAAAAGCGTGCTCGGCAAAGAAAATTTTTGCCGCAATTCATTTCCGGTAAGTTGCAAATTTTTCTTACTGCCGATTAACTGTACGGATTTGACGCGCCCTGAAGTACTCCTGTCAACGTCAGATCTTCCAATTTTCAGCGGCGAAAGTCTAAAAGCCGCGAGTTTGCCAAAATCTGCGCCGAATCTTGAGGAAAAATCTTCAATGGTAAATTCTTTCGTCCAAGGTTGAGTATTTTTTTCGAGTTCCTCAACCGGTTGCAAGTGCGAAGCGTAGCCGCCCCAAACATTTTCGACACTTTCAGTCATTCCGCCGCTGTCAGTATGAAAATTTGTATCGACAATCCTGCCGTTTAAAACCAAAACTTCTCCGCGGGTACTTTTAATTATTTCGTCGGTAAAATTTGTTGCGGAATCAGCACCGCCGAAAATTTGACAATGCGTCGTTGCGCAAAGGTCGAAGCCTTCGGAATTATGGCGGTTGCGATTTTTTAAAGTGAAGGAACGCGCCGCCACCGCTTGAGCTTTTAAAGCCTCCGCGTTAAATGACGGCGACATTTCATTTGGTACAACGCCGCGCAGATATTCTTCAACCGGCGCAAGATTTATCACTGTCAGCGAATTTTTGTTTTTGTTGACGCGCACGCCGCCGAAATATTTTTTATCGTTAACCGTAACAATTAAATCTTTCAGCGGAAAATCTTCACTGCGAATTTCTACCGCGTTACTTTTTAAATTTGAAAAACTTACAGAGAAATTTTCACCGGCATTAATTTTTTTTAGGATTTTTCGACTTTCAGAATCAATCAAAACGCACGGCTTAGAAATTTGCAAGTTTACCGATTGCACGCCGCTTAAAATTCCCAGCCGAATTTCCGGCTGCCAACTTTCATTTGCGTAAACCTGCGCACCAAAAAATATCGCCGCCGTTAATATCGTTGCAAAAATTTTTTTAAGCTTTTTCATTGAGAATTTGTTCAAATTTTGATTCAAGCGCACGAACGTAAAGTTGCGGGCGAATGTTTAACGCATTTCTAACCATAGTGCGAAGATTTTTATGCAGTGCGTTAAGGGCGTCCACATCGTTCACAAGTCCGACGGCGCGCTCAATATAATCTTGCTGGTTATTGATTGGAACTGCAAGCCCTTCAAGCCCAAATTGTTTTAAAATGCTTGCGCCGGTACGAGTATTCCTGCGTTCGCCGTAAAAAGTGACAACTGGAACTCCCATATACAGCGCGTCCAAAGTTGAAGTTCTGCCGGAGTAGGGATAAGGATCCAAAACAACGTCTAAATGTGTCATTTCTTCCATATTGTTTGCCGCGGGCGGGCGGAATAAAACTCTGTCCATATTGAAGCCCAAATTTTTCATATGTTCATAAGCTTTATCTGTTGCGGTATTGCTTGCAAATTCTTCGGCGCGAATCAGCAACGCAGATTTTGGTACGCGTTTAAGTATTTCCAGCCAAATTTTCAAAATATCGTCATTAATATCTTGCCAACGACAAATTGCGCCGAAAACAGCATAATCTCTCTTAGTCATTGGCGCGTATTGAGATGTTGGCACGTCTTCGCGCAGGGCATAACAAAATTGACTAGGAGCATACAAAAGTTTTTCGGTAAAGAAATTTTCATGAGTATTTGGTGGGTCAACAATTCCATCAGTAATAAAATAATCCATAGCCTTTAAGCCGGTGGTAAAACTGCAGGCAATTCCGCCGCTAACTTGAATTGGAGCGGGTTTATAGGCAAAAACCGGCAGTGCATTTCCCTGGGAATGTCCGCTAAGATCAATCAAAACATCAATTTTATCTTCGTGAATTTTTTTGGCAATTTCGGCAAAACTCAAATTTTTGACGCTGACAAAATGTTCAACCTGTTTTTTATAAAGATTTGTGTAGTTGTCTTCATTTTCTGCCAAACTGTAGCAAGTAATTTCAAATTTATTTTTATCGTGAGCGGCAACCATACCGAAAGTAGCGGGGAAATCTTCATGACGACAGAAATTTTGAGAAAGGTACCCAATTTTAATTCTGCCTTCGCGTTTATGGTATTCAGTATAGGGTTGAATTTTGTTTAAGATTTTTTGATAATTGAAATGTGCCGCTGCCATTTTTTCGCTCGGCATATACAAATAATTTAAAGTAGAAAGGGCAGCACTTGCCGCCGCGCATTTATCTTCCAAAATTTGGAAAAGATTTGTGGCCTTTTCAAAGTTCATAGCTGCTGCACCGGGGTTTCCGTTCAAAAGTTCAATTTGACCTTGCAATTTGTGATAACGCGCCAAAAATTCATTTGAGAACTCGGAAATATTGCGCCCGCTTTCATAAATTGCTTTACCGGTTTTAGAAATTGCCTCGTAAGCTCCGGCGTAGTCAAGCAAGAATTTTTTGCAAATTGCAATGTAATAAAAAATTTCGGCGTCGTGAATATGGTCTGACTGCATGGCAAGTTCCAAATTGTAAAGCGCGCGTTTAACATTTATTGCATTTTTAAATTTACCTTCTTGGAAGCGCGGCTCCATTTCGATATATTTTTTTGCGCGATTATAATAAAATTCGGCTTGTTCGGGCGTAACGGGCGGCGCGTCTTGCGGAAATTCCGGCAATTCTTCACCGTTAATCCACGCGTTGAAAATCTTTTCGTAAGCGTCTTCAACTTCGCCCATATAAATTGCATCATTCATAACCGGAGATTCTTCCATTTTGCGGCGTATCGTCAAATGATATTCGCGGATTCTGTCCCAATCGTTTGCAAGTTCGACGGCTTTTTGAATGTATTCCTCTTCACTGAAAGCGCAAAGTTCGCCGAGCCCGCAATTTGTCAAAAGTGAAAAACCGAAGCGGGAATTATGACGCTCTTGCACCAAAGTTATAACCGGTAAGCCCATATAAAGCGCGTCGCAAGTTGTACCGCCGCCGGGATAAGGGAAAGTATCCAGCGCAATATCTGCACGCATATATTTATGTAAATATCTTTGTTCGTCCGGCTCATAAATTAATTTGTCGGTAGAAAGTCCGGCTTCTTCTATACGTTTCAGCGCGGCGTCAATTCCGTACTTATCACGAAAAGCCTTGCCTTTCAAATAAAGTTTCGCATTTGGAACGGCGTTTACAATTTTTGCCCAAACTCTCAACGCCTCATCTGTAACTTTCGTAAAATTGTTAAAGCTGACAAAAGTTACATAGCCGTTTTTCGTACAAGGCGCAGGATTTACAACAGTTGGATCATCGTGCCACATGTAGCAAAAATGACTGTGTTGCAGGCGGAGCATTTTTTCACTGAAGAATTTTTCATTCAAGCCGACGGGATCTGTATATTTGTCAACCATAAAATAATCAACAGGCTTAAAACCGGTTGTATTAAACCAGCCTATTGCACTTATGATAATTGGCGCGGGTTTGTATGCAACAACAGGCATAACATTATTTGCAGTATGTCCCGAAAGGTCAACCAAAATATCAATTTCATCATCTTTGATTTTTTGCGCGGCAACTTGCGGCGCGTCAAACAAAATATTTCTGAAACCGTCAACGCTGTTTTTAAAATCCTGCGCGATTGAATCTTCTTTATTTTTGGCGTAAATATAAACTTCAAAGCGGGATTTATCGTAGCGTTTGTAAAAAGCATAACTGAAAAAAGCTACAACGTGGCGGCGGATATCAGGTCCAATATAACCTATACGCAATTTTTCATGGCGCGGGTGTGTTGCGGGGTCGTGAACAAATTGCTCCACTTTGTCATAAAGTTCATTGAAGCCGTAAATTTCTTCAAACATTTTTTCGCGGCTGACGTTGACATTATGCAAACTGAAAAGAAAATTGCTGTAGTCTTCGCGCTTGATTCTGTCAACATAAACGCGGGAATTTGGGTCAACGCCTTCCGGAATATGAATTTTTGCGCTAAGTTCGTAATATTTCAAAGAATTTGGAGCGTCGCCGGCGTAACGGTAAGCGTGCCCCAAAATATTATAAATCATCATTTGAGTAAGTAAATCAAGCCCGGGCAAAGTTAAGGCTTTTTCTGAATATTTGATACAGCCGCCGTAATCCTGCTTTAAATCGCAAACGCGGGAGCGCAAAAATAATCTGTAGGGCGTCGGCGGGAATTTTTTCTCAAGATAAGTAACGGCTTTATCAGCTTCATTAGCTCTGCTGTAATCGATATAGATTGATGCAACTTTTTCTGCGGCAACAGAATCGTCCGGTTCAAGTTCGGCAATAGCTTTTACTGTTTCCAAAGTTTTGGCTTCGTCGTGAACTGTGCCGTGATAATGAAATAAATCTTTCATCAACGCTTGAACTTTTTTCTGTTTCTTTTCGTTATCTTTTTTATTTGATTTTATTTTGCGCATTTATAAACCTCCAAAATCTTTCTTGCAAAATAATTATCGTTAATTTATAATGAAAATCCAAACACAATTTGTTAATTAAAAAATTTACGGCAAAAATTATAGCATACTGCTACTTTTTAGGGTAGTTTTTTTTTGCACAAAATTATTTGCCGCGCTTTTTAAGGAAATTCAGCACGATAAAACCAAGCGCAATTCCGCCGATAATGTAAACGTCATAAGCTTTAAAAAAAGCCTCGGAGCCGTCGCCTGTCCATTTTATGTAAATCGCAATTACCACGGCAATTACTACCAAAACATTTGAAATTTGCCGCGCCCGCTGTTTAAAAAAATTCATAGTCTTCACCTTGCTTTTATTTTTACCAACGCTTAAAATGTACGATATTCAAACTCGAAAGGAGTTATAAACTTGGGTATACTTGATAAATTGAAAAAAATCCTGCCGAAACGCAAGGAGCCGGAATTAAAAAATACCGTTCCAAAAGAAAAAGAAAATATCCGCACAACTTTTGGCGTCTACTGCAACGCCAATCACGGTACAACAGATAAAAAACTTTGCCCCAAATGCACCGCGCTTTTAACAACCGTAATGCTGAAAATGCAACGCTGCCCTTACGGTATCGCCAAGCCAATTTGTGACGCCTGCGAAACTCCCTGCTTCGGCGAAAATCCTACAAAAGAATTTCGGGATATTATGAAATCAGGGCAGAAAAAAATGCTCCTCTCGCACCCGTTAATGGCGGTAAAACATAAACTCGCAAGCCTCGGCGTCGAATACGCCAAAATGCAACGTGATAAAAATTCTACCGAAAAACAAAAGGCGCAAGAGGAAAAAGTTAAAACAAAACTTGCAAATGCCACGCGTTCGCCCAAAAAATCCAAAAAGCGCAAAAAGAAATAGGGGAAAGGGAAAAGTGGAAAGGGATTAGTGGAAAGGGAATAGTGGAAAGGGATTAGGGATTATATTTGTCGAAAAGCGCGTTGAAATCTTTGACTGCAAGCGGCTTTGAAAAATAATAGCCTTGAATGTCAACAGAACCCATATTTGTAATATAGTCAAGCTGCGTTTGAGTTTCGACGCCTTCAGTTACTACTCCCATTCCCAATTCCCGCGCCAAACCAATTATCATCAAAAGAATTATCCTTGCGCGCTCGGAATGTTCAATTTCACGCACAAACGCCATATCAACTTTCAAAACGTCAATGTCAATATTTTTCAGCATATTTAACGAAGAATAGCCGCTGCCGAAATCGTCCATCAAAATTGGGAAGCCGTTTTCTTTGAACTGATTAATAATTTTTATGAGCTGTTGCGGGTTGTCTGTATAGGCACTTTCTGTAACTTCCAATTTCAACATCCACGGCTCCAAGTCATATTTTTTCAGCAAATTTAACAGGAAAATCAATAAATCGTAACTGTAAAAATTCAGCCTTGAAACGTTGACTGAAACGGGAACAATTTTTTTGCCGGCGTCTAATCTGCTGCGTAAAAATTTACAAACTGTCTCCCAAACAAATCTGTCAAGTTTGACGATAAAGCCGTTGCGCTCAAAAACCGGGATAAAATAGCCGGGGCTGATCATTCCGCTTTCAGGGTGAAACCAACGTACCAACGCCTCCGCGCTTACAATTTCGTTTGTTTCGGGGCGGTAGATAGGCTGTAAAAAAATTGTAAATTGATTGTCTTTCAGCGCAAATTCCATATCCCGCACAATCATTTGTTCCTTCAACATTCTGTCGCGCATTCCGACATCATAAAAATTATAACGGCGGGCGTAATTTCCCTTGATTTTATTTAAAGCCATTGAGGCGCGGTCGCACATTTGGTCAACGGGAATTGTCATATCTGCAACGGGATAAACGCCGGCGAAAAATAAAATGTTATGACTTATTCCCAAAGATTTTATTGTATCGTCAAGTTCACGAATAAGCCTGTCCATGTCAAGCGTATCTTGCGGCACGCACAAAACAAAATGATCCGCTTCAATTCTGCCCGAAAGTCCAATTTGCGGGTTAATTTTTTTCTGGAAATAATCGGCGGCGGTTTTCAAAATCAAATTGCCCGTTTCGGTATGGAATAAATCGTTGACAACTTTAAAGCAGCTTATATCAAGGTAAACAATGCAGTACTGAACTTCGGGGTTATCGTGAATAATGTTGGCGGCTTTATCGTAAAAAGTTTCACGGTTGTAAAGTCCGGTAAGTGCGTCAATTTCCAGATAACGATTCATTTCCAAAATTTGTTTGTCTTTTTCAGCCTGTTGACAATGGGCGATAACATTTCTGGTTCTGTAAGTTACCATCATTTCATTTAAGGGCGTGGTAACAATATCAGATGCTCCGGATTCAATGGCGCGTGATACGCTGTCAAAATCGCCAAAAGTTACTATTGCAATGATAGGAAGATTTTTATAGCGGGAGTCCTGCGCGAGAGTTTTTAAAAAGTCTAAGCCGTCCATAATTTGAAGATTGAGCGTAACAAAAACAATTTCAATTTTGTTATTCGACAGCGCGTTAAAACATTCGTATTCATTATCTGCCGAAATTATTTTGTACGTATCCTTGAAAATATTTTGCAAATCGTCATGAATATTTTTATCTGCGCCGGCAAGAAGCATTATTGGTAAAGCTTTTTCCATATCGTCGCCTCATTTCTGAAAATCTTTGTATAATATTATCACTTTGAAGAATTTTTAACAACCAAATTATTTTCGTGATTCTGCGGCATTTTTTTTATCGCTAATCTTTTGTATTTGTATTTACTTTTCTTTTTCCAAAGCCAAAAAGAAAAGTAACAAAAGAAAAGTGCTTTTTTCCGCCGTACTGCCATCACGTCTTAAAGAGCATGCCTTGCTGCGCAAGCCACGCAACCGGCGGCGGCGTCCATCCTTGGACGCCGTTTTTTATAATATCTTTTCCACAATTCTCGATCTTCTCCGTCCTGCTCGATCCGGACGACTCCCATAAAACCCTGAGGAACCACTTCAACGGAAACAAGATCATCGTCTTCATGCCAAGGAAGATGTTTGTGCAGTATGGC
>JAFSZS010000097.1 GCA_017455645.1 Selenomonadaceae bacterium
ATTTCTTCAGCGAATTTGCGGGCGTTGCCGTTTTCGCCGCTGTAGTAGATATTAACTGAAATGCTCATAACGCGCCGCCTTTCTAAAGGTTTTAAATTCATTTTCGCCGCGCAGAAAAATTTTCCTTCAGTGCTTGGGATTATTTTTTTACACAAATTTTCTGCCATACCAAAAATAAAGCCTCTGTCGCGCGTTGAGAAGCTCGTAGCACTTCGATTGACACTCAAGGGTAAAATATATTAAAAAACTTTTTTCAAGGGCGTTTTTGGGCAGATTTCTTAATTTGTTTGGCGCGGGGATTTTTTGGCGCAAATTTTCTGCCATACCAAAAATAAAGCCTCTGTCGCGCGTTGAGAGGCTCGTAGCACGTCGATTGACGCCCAAGGGTACAAATATATCAAAAAACTTTTTTCAAGGGCGTTTTGGGGCAGATTTTTTAATTTGTTTGGCGCGGGGATTTTTTGGCGCGGTACGTTTAACGGCGATTGATTTTTTTATACCGCGTTCAATTCGGCGCAATTTTTCAATTTCGTTTTCAGTAACCAAAGTAATTGCCGAGCCTTTTTCTCCTGCGCGACCGGTACGCCCGATTCTGTGAATGTAAGTTTCAACGTCCCGCGGAATGTCATAACTGATAACGTGCGTCACGCCCTCAATATCCAAGCCGCGCGCCGCAATGTCAGTGGCAACCAAAATTTGAATTTTTGCCTCACGAAATTTTTTCAGTACAAAATTTCTCTGCTGTTGCGTCAAATCGCCGTGCAATTCGTCAACTTCAAAATTTTTCTTCGCAAGTTCCAACGCCAAATGTGAAGTTGTTTCCTTCTTCGCGCAGAAAATCATTGCAAGGTACGGATTTTCATTTTGCAGAATTTCAACCAACTTTGAAAATTTTTTATCAGCCGGAATTTTTACAACAACTTGATTAATATTTTCCAGCGTAATAACTTTCGGCTCAACCAAAATTTCTTTGGGATTTTTCAAAAATTCGGCGGCAAGTTGGCGGATTCTAAGCGGCATTGTTGCAGAGCACAAAATAATTTGCCTGTCTTTGGCAGTTTCACGCAAAAGATTTTCTACATCTTCAATAAAGCCGAGTTTCAAAAGTTCGTCCGCTTCATCGACAACAATTTTGTTTACATTTTTAAGTTGAATGGTGCCGCGGCGCAAATGGTCTAAAAGTCTGCCGGGCGTACCGATAATAATTTGCGGAACGCGCCGCAATTTTTCTTTTTGCCTGTCAATATCCTGCCCGCCGCAAATTAACAAAGATTCAATTTCTACCGTCGCGCAGATTGTTTCGGCAACTTTTGAAATTTGCGTGGCAAGTTCCCGCGTTGGCGCAATTATTAATTCTTGCGTGGTTGAAATTTTTTTTAGGCGTTCAATCGTCGGCAAAAGAAAAGCCAAAGTTTTACCCGTGCCGGTTTTTGACTGTACAATTAAATCTTTACCTGCGCGAGCTTGCGGGATAACTCTTTCTTGTACGGCTGTTGGCGTAACAATTCCTTGACGTTTCAAAAGTTCGCAAATTTCCGCGCTGATTTTTAAATCTTCAAAACTTGACATAATTCACCTTCTTTTTTTAGTGTTAAGAATTTTTTTTTGTACCTTTGCGCAGGTACAGACGCTTTTTAATTTAACTTGCCAAAACTTCATTTCCGTTTTCAGTAATTAAAATAGTTTTTTCCCATTGCGCGGACAAAGAGCCGTCTTTTGTGCGAACTGTCCAGTTGTCATTTTTATCAACCGTAACTTTTTTACCGCCCGCGTTAATCATTGGCTCAACTGTAATTGACATACCCGGCACTAAAAGCATACCCGTACCGGCTTTACAATCGTGGCTTACAAAAGGTTCCAAGTGAAAATCTTTGCCGCAACCATGCCCGCCCAAATCAGTAACAACCGAAAAGCCGTTAGCCTTTGCAAGTTTGCCGCAAGCCGCGCCAATATCCCCGACAAAATGCCAAGGTTGCGCCGCCTTAATTCCAACTTCCATAATTTCCCGTGTAACTTCTATTAATTTTTTTGCGTCGTCTGAAATTTCGCCTACCCAAAACATTCTTGACGCGTCAGCAAAGTAGCCGTCCAAATCAGTTGTAATATCGACGTTCAAAATATCGCCGGCTTTTAAAATTTCTTTCTTTGAAGGTATGCCGTGACAAACTACATTGTTGACTGAAATGCAAATGCTTTTTGGAAAACCTTCAAAATCTAAGCAACTCGGATGCGCCCCGTGACTTACAATAAATTCGTGTACCTCGTCATTAATTTCAAGCGTGCTGATACCTTCCTTGACCATTTGCCCCGCTAAATCCAATGCGCCGGAATTTATCACTGCCGCGCGTTTAATTTTTTCCACGTCTTCAGCATTGTTAATAAGCCTGTGCGACGGGCGAACTTGCCCCTTTGTACTTTCAAATTTTATTGCGTCAATTTTTTCGTCAAATTCCAAATGACATTTTTTATATTTTTTGCCGCTCCCGCACCAACATAAATCGTTTCTTTTCAACTTGTTTAACATCTCCCTGAAAAAATTTTTTAGCATTTTTCCCCTCGATAATTCAAAAAATATTTTAGCCGCCGCGCTTTAAATTGTCTAGTAAATTCTTGACACTTTCGCCGCGTTGTTATATATTATCACAAAGCAAACTGAAAAATAGCTGAAAGTTTTTTTATAGGAACTTTGAGGGGAGGGATTGTGATGAGGAAGCTGTTTATATTTTTGATAATATTAATTTCGGCGGCGGGTTCGTTTTTAACGTGGCTGTTCAATCGAGAAAAAGACGGCGTACCGATTCTAATTTATCACCAAGTAAACGACATTGACAAAGATTCAAAAACGCTGACAGTTGAACAATTCGACGCGCAAATGAAATATTTGGCTGAAGGCGGCTACAATGTCATAACGCCGGACGAACTTTTGGACGCGTGGGAAGGCAACGGTACGCTCCCCGAAAATCCTGTTGTAATTACTTTTGACGATGCACATATTGACATTTACAAAAATGTTTTTCCGATTCTGCAAAAATATAAACTGCGTGCAACTTTTTTTCTGATAACCGATTATGTAAATTTGTATCCGAATTATATCACGTGGGATCAGGCGCGGGAAATGCAGGCGAGCGGCTTTGTTGACATTGAAAGTCATACACTTAACCACAAATTGATGACAGAAATTTATTCCCGTGACAAATTGTGGGATCAGCTTTACGGCTCCAAACAGGCTATTGAATGGTACTTGAAAAAGCCGGTAAATTACATTGCTTATCCCGACGGCAAATATACTGTCGAGGCGGAGGCTGTCAGCAAAGAAGCCGGTTATCGCGCAGGTTTTACTTTTGATTACGGCTTGGCGCACAAAGAGCCGCAACATTATATTTTGGACAGGATACCAATTATGGGCGCAAATTCTCATACTTTGTTTAGATTTAAAATGAGACTGAACGGCGCGCCTTTAATCGCCCCGCTTTACAGATTCAAAAATAAATTAATCAAAGACGGCAACCCCGAAGTTGCAGATTTAATTTGGATTCCTTGAGGTTTTAAAATGAACTTTGCAAATTTGACAACCGAAAAAAGAAATGCGGCGTCAGCAAATATCGACAAATGCTCGACGCTTGAAATGGTTAAAATTATTAATGACGAAGATAAAAAAGTTGCGGTGGCAGTAGAAAAAGTTTTGCCGCAAATTGCGCTTGCCGTTGATTTAATTGCAGAAAAATTTTCAAAGGGCGGGCGTCTTTTTTATATTGGAGCGGGAACTTCAGGGCGTTTGGGCGTACTTGACGCGTCGGAATGCCCGCCAACTTTCGGCGTTAATTCTGAAATGGTACAGGGGATTATTGCCGGCGGAAATTACGCTTTGACAAATGCAGTTGAGGGCGCGGAAGACGATAAAAATTTGGCAGTTGAAAACCTGCGCGAAAAAAATTTTGATGCGGCAGATATTTTGGTTGGAATTGCGGCAAGCGGCAGGACGCCCTATGTTTTAAGCGGTATTGAGTACGCAAAAAAAATTGGCGCGGCAACTTGCGGCGTTTCGTGCGTTGAAAATTCCGCGCTTGCAAAAATTGTTGACATTGAAATTACGCCTGTAACCGGTGCAGAAGTTATAACCGGCTCAACGCGAATGAAAGCCGGCACTGCAACCAAAATGGTTTTAAATATGCTGACAACCGGCGCAATGATTAAACTCGGCAAAGTGTACGGTAATTTGATGGTAGACGTGCACGCCACAAACGAAAAGCTGCGCGACCGCGCCAAAAGAATTGTAATAGCTGCTACAGGTTGCGATGAAATTACAGCCGTTGAAACTTTAAAAAAATTCGACGGACGCGCCAAACTTGCGATTGATTTTTTATTAGACAATGGGCAGTAGAAAAAAACTATTCCCTACTCCCTACTCCCTACCCACTATTTCCTAAAACAGAAGCCGTTGACGCACTTAACAAGCAACAGCCAAAAGTGCGCTTAATTAATAAAAATTTCAGCAAAGGAGGTGTAAAAATGGAAAATGGAATATCAGTATACGCCGGCTTGGGCTACAAGCAAAAGGAAAATATCGAACTGATTAAATTTGCAGCGAAAATAGGAATGAAACGCCTTTTTACTTCTACGCACGTTCCCGAATCTTCTGCGGAGGGCGACAATTTTTTTAATGATTTTGCCGAAATTATAACCGCCGCCGCCACAAATGATTTTGAAATTATACTGGATGTTAATCCCGAAAATATCGAAGAGTTCAACGTCAGCGGCTTAACTTTAAGACTTGACGACGGATTTTCAGTTGAACAAATTGTGGAGCTTAGCAAGACAAGCAAAATTCAGCTGAACGCCTCGACAGTCACAAATGAATTTTTAACTATTTTATTAAATCTTAACGCGAACTTTGCAAATATTTCCGCGTTGCACAATTTTTATCCTCACGTCCTCACGGGATTGGACACTTATTTTTTTATTGACCAAAACAAAATGTTACACGATTTCGGAATAAATGTAGGCGCGTTTGTTCCAAGTTTGAACGGTAAAAGGCGTGCGCCGCTTTTTGAAGGTTTACCAACTTTGGAAGACTGCAGGAATTTTTCAACTGATTTATCTGCAAGATTTTTGGCGGCACTCGGTACTGATTTTATAATTATTGGCGACGGCTTGCCTACTGAAGAAGAAGTTATCGCCGTTGCAAGTACCAAAGAAAATGAAGTTGTTATGGACGTTAAACTTTTGACTGACGATTTAACCTCGATTGAACTTTTAAAAAATACTTTTACGCGGCGACCCGATATTTCAAAGTCTGTAATTCGCGCAGTTGAAGGGCGGCAATTTTTTAAACAAATTGGCGGTACGATTGAGCCGGAAAATTTTTCAGCCGAAAGAAATTTTGGAGTTGTAACCATTGACAACAAAAATTTTGGACGTTACGCGGGCGAAATTCAAATTGTTGAGGATATTTTGCCCGCTGATGAAAGAGTTAATACGGTTGCGCGAATTGTTGACGAGGAAGTTTTTTTAGCCGGCTACATTAAACCCAATCAAAAATTTTCCTTCAGATTTGTTTAATATCGGGGGTCGTTCGCAATGAAAAAAATTAATTTCGTTGTGATTTTTATGTTTGCGACCTTCATTTCTGCGGCGGCTCTTGCTTCGCCTTCACTTTCAAAAAATGACGTTGGCAAGGACGTTTTAACTTTACAGAAAAAACTTTACATAATCGGCTACGAAATAACCGAATTGGACGGCGAATTTGGCGACGAAACTGAAAAAGCAGTAAAGGATTTTCAACGCGACAACAAAATTACAGTAACCGGCGTTGTTACAAATGCAACGTGGCGCGCGCTGAAAAAAGCTAAGCCCGTTAAGGGGCGCAATCTTTCTGACCTGAAAATTTCCATTCCAAAAGAAACAAAAAATTCAAAAGTCAATCCTTCAAAACCTGCAAACACTTTGACAAGCGGCGATTTGGTACCTTACGGCGAAACTTTCATAACAAGACAGGAAGGCGCGGCAATAGTGGATCTTGCCAAAACTTTTATAGGCGTTCCATACGTTTTTGGCGGCACGACTCCCAGCGGCTTTGACTGTTCCGGATTTTTACAATATGTTTTCAAACAGCACGGCTTTAACATTCCGCGGCTTGCCGACGAGCAATATTTACTTGGTAAATCTGTAAAAACTTCTCAACTTTCGGTAGGCGATTTGGTATTTTTTTCAACTTACCTTGAAGGTGCTTCTCATTGCGGTTTTTATGTTGGAGACAGAAATTTTTTGCACGCTTCCTCAAGCAGAGGGATTCGTATTGATTCACTTGACAACGAATATTGGAGCCCGAGATTTTTAGGCGGTAAAAAAATCACGTACTAAAAAAACTCCTGCCGCAAATTTTCAGCGGTGGGAGTTTTGAATATTCTTAGTAAAAAAAATGGTGCGCTCGGGCAGAATCGAACTGCCGCTTTCAGCTCCGGAGGCTAACGTCCTATCCACTGGACTACGAGCGCGTTTAAACATTCGTGTATTTTAATTCAAAAAATTTTTTATGTCAACTTTAAGGGGTTAATCTACAATAATAAAAAATCGGCTCTCAAAAATAATATTGCAAAGATAAATAAATATTGCTAAAATACCATAGCCGAAAAATAGGCGTTGTTTTTTATGAAGGGAGTAATTACTTAGATGTTTGGATTATTTGGCGGCTCTCGCGATATGGGCATAGATTTAGGAACTGCTAATACACTTGTCCACGTCAAGGGCAAAGGAATTGTCCTGCGCGAACCTTCAGTAGTTGCAATAGAAAGAGATACCGGCGACGTTTTGGCGGTAGGCGACGAAGCCAAAAAAATGATAGGACGCACGCCCGGTAATATAGTTGCAATTCGCCCAATGAAAGACGGCGTTATTGCAGATTTTGACGTTACGCAAAACATGTTGAAATATTTTATAAGAAAAGCAATGAACAGCCGGACAAATTTTATTCGCCCGCGCGTAGTTGTAGGCGTACCTTCCGGCGTTACTGAAGTTGAAAAGCGCGCCGTTATCGACGCGGCACAACAAGCCGGCGCACGTGAAGCATATCTGATTGAAGAACCAATGGCGGCGGCTATAGGCGCAGGTTTACCCGTCGAAGAAGCTACAGGTAACATGGTTGTAGATATTGGCGGCGGCACAACCGAAATTGCGGTTATTTCACTCGGCGGAATTGTTACAAGTCTTTCAATTCGTATCGGCGGCGATGAAATGGATTCTGCCATTGTTCAATACATTAAAAAACTTTACAACTTGATGATTGGCGAACGTACCGCCGAAGAAATTAAAATTAAAATCGGCTCTGCAATTATTACGCCAAAAACCGAAAAAGATTTGGAAATTCGCGGGCGTGATTTGGTTAGCGGCTTACCCAAAAATCTTACCATTAAAGCCGGCGAAATTAGAGACGCACTTGCAGACCCAATAGAAAAAATTGTTGAGGCAGTCAAAACCACGCTTGAGAAAACCCCGCCGGAACTTGCCGCAGATATTATGGATCACGGTATTATGATGACGGGCGGCGGCGCACTTTTGGCAAATATCGATACACTTATTGCCAAAGAAACGGGAATGCCCGTTATTATTGCAGATGACCCGCTTAGTTGCGTCGGTGAAGGCACGGGGCGTTCACTCGAAGATTTAAATTTACTTAAGCGCGTCGTTATGACTTCAAAGAAAAATAAATAATGAAACCGCGTCAAGAACTTAAAGGAATTAAGCCGCGCAGTCGCAAAGATAAAAATCAAAATTCAAACAAAACTGCTGCAATTATTTTTGTTTTGGCGTTTGTGTTTCTTTCTATTTTTATTGTTGCAAAAACCAATACGCAAGTTCCCGCTGCCAGTAAAACCATGATGTTTTTCCTTTCGCCCTTTCAGAAAAGTTTTTCATGGGTAGGCGGCGGCGTTTCTGATTTAAAAGACAGCGTTGAAGGAATTGAAAACTTGCAGGAAGAAACTACACGTCTTCGCGCAGAAGTCGAAAAATTACGCGCCGAAAATCTTAACGCGTCCGAGGCACTTTCAGAAAATCAAAGACTGCGTGCGCTTTTAGGTTACAAACAAAATGCAACTCAATTTGATTTAATAGCGGCAAGTATCGTTGGGCGTGATTCTGTAACGTGGTCAAGCGTAGTTACAATTAACCGCGGCACTTTGGACGGCGTGGCTGACAATATGGCGGTTGTTACCGAATTGGGATTGGTCGGGCACGTTGTCGAAGCCGGCTTGAATACTTCAAAAGTTCAGCTGATTTTGGATCCGCGCTCTTCAGTCGGTACGCTTATTCAACGCCCAGAATCCCGCGTTGCCGGAATTGTCGAAGGCGATATTAACAATCCCAACGCGCCAAAAATGGTAAATATTCCGAAAGATGCTGATGTTAAGGTTGATGATATGATTGTAACTTCGGGATTCGGCGGAATTTATCCAAAGGGCGTTATTGTCGGCAAAATTAAAGAAATTCACAATGACGAAGGCGGCTTGTTAAAGCATGGTATAGTTGCAACCACCGTAAATTTTGAAAAATTGGAAGATGTTGCAGTTATCGTAAATTCAAGGGAAACACCGCCTGAACCGTTGCCGCCGGTACTTCAAACGGCAGGTACTGAACTTGACGCCGAGGAAGTCGCCAAACAACTTGAACATTCCAAAATTATTCAGCAGGAAGTTAGAGACAGCGTAAAGCAGGCGCAACAATTACAACTTGAACAAGCTCAAAAATCCGGCGGAGGTACGGCGAATTGAATGTAATTCTTTCGTGGGCGGTTTTAATAATTTTGATGTACGCCGCGCAAACTTCACTTTTGCCATATATCGGCTACAACGGCGTAAGCGCAAATTTAATGTTGCTGTTGACAGTTTCAACGGCTTTTTTGCGCGGTTATCGGCACGGCGTTTTAATGGGACTTATAACAGGAATTTTGCAAGATTTTACAACGGGCAGTTTTTTTGGCTGCTCGATTTTCAGTTATATGCTGATTGGATTATTTTTCGGCAAATTTTCTGACAGGATTTTTAAAGAGCAATTATTATTTCCGGTATTGAGTGCTCCGCTTGCCGCCGCAATGTATTTTTTTATTGTAACAGGTCTGCTTTTTCTAATCGGTTACAAAATTGATTTTTTGCATATGATTCATACGATTTTACAGCCGCTGATAATTTATCAAGTGGCTTTTTCGTGGATTGTTCACAAAATTGCTTACGATTTCCACAAACTCACGGTGAAACACGGCATTTTTAGGAGTTAAAGAATGTTTGACACTACAAGAAAAGACGACGAATTTGCAGGGCGATTGACATTTCTGGGCGCGGCGTTTTTTTTAATCATAGCGGTTTTAATTGCGCGGGTGGCTTACCTGCAACTTTATGACGGCGAACATTACGCGGAGCTTGCCGACGGTAATAGAATCAGAATAATTCCGACTGTTGCGCCGCGCGGCACTTTTTTTGACAGGAACGGACAACTTTTGGTAACGAATCGCCCGGGCTTTGTAGTTTCACTTTTGCCGCTTACCGAGCCAATTTCTCCTGAAGTTATTCAGCGCGTTTCAAGGCTTTTAGATGTTCCCGTTGAAGAAATTCAGCGCAGGATTGACATTCATTACAGTTTTGACCCGATAAAAATTAAGCAAGACGTAACGCCGGATATTGTTTCTATTATCGAAGAGCAAAAATACGATTATCGCGGCGTAATTATCGAAGTGCAACCCGTCCGCAATTATATTTTGAAACAGGAAGGCGCACATACTTTAGGCTACGTCAGTGAAATTTCCGAATATGAACTTGAGCAAAGGAAAGATTCAGGCTACAAGCCGGGCGATATTGTCGGCAAATTTGGGCTTGAAAAAATTTACGATAAAGATATTCGCGGCGTAAACGGCGGCGCGCAAGTTGAAGTTGATGTTAATGGTAAGCCGGTACAAATTTTGGGCAAGAAAGAGCCAACGCCCGGCTACGATTTAATTTTGACGCTTGACAGAGATTTACAAGTTGCAACAGAAAAAGCCGTTGACGATATTTTAAAAGAAATTGGAGCGCACGCGGCGGCGGCTGTAGTTTTAAATCCGCAAAACGGCGAAGTTTTGGCGATGGTTTCACGCCCTGCCTTTGACCCGAATTTATTTGCGCACGGAATTTCTACAAAAGATTGGAACGCAATTAACAATAATCCATACCACCCAATGGACAACAAAACAATCACGGGCGAATATCCGCCGGGCTCGACTTTCAAAATTGTAACGGGAACTGCCGCGCTTGCCGCCGGAGTTGTTACGCCGGAAGAGCAAATTTTTGACAGCGGTACACATTGGCTTGTACCGAAGGGCAACGCAAGCGGCGAGGCGTTAGGCTGGTTGAATTTTCATGAAGCGTTGGCGCATTCTGATAACGTTTATTTTTATGAAATGGGCAATCGGCTTGGGGCTGACAGGTTAGAATATTATGCTCAAATGTTTGGGCTTGGCAAAATTACAGGAATTGATTTACCGTATGAATCGCCGGGAATTGCAGATTGGAAAGAATACAAAATGGAAGTTTACGGCGAAGAATTTTATTTATCAGAAATTATGGACGCGGCAATAGGGCAAGGATTTAATTTGGTAACGCCTTTGCAAGATGCAATGTTTACGGGCGAAATTGCGGCGAACGGCAAAAGATTTAAGCCGCACCTTGTAAAGCAAATGGTAACGCAGGACGGCGAATTAATCAGAGAATTTCAGCCGGAACTTTTGAGCGATTTAACAGAAATGGGCGTTGATCCGTACGTAATAAAACTTGTACAAGATGGTTTGCGTGAGGTTACGGTTACAGGGACGGCGGCGAGCAGTTTTAGGGGTTTTCCTTATCCAATCGCCGGAAAAACGGGAACTGCCGAAAATTCGCAAGGCAGAGACCACGGCTGGTTTGTGGCGTACGCGCCTTTTGAAAATCCCTGCTTAAGCGTAGCGGTTGTAGTGGAGCAGGGCGGATTTGGTTCTCAATCTGCAGTACCAATCGGCAGGAAAATTCTTGAAGCGGCGTTTGAAAATATGAATAAGCGCGGACCTTTTTAAGTTGTCATTTGGGCGGCTTTTTTTATTGAAAAATCGTTGAATTATTTAAAAATTCGTTGTTGGACAAAAAAAATTTGCTGTGTTATTTTTGCGGATATGGAAAAATAAAAAAGGCTGTACCAATTTTGAATTGGAGGTGCATTGGAAATGTTGAAAAAATTAGCGGCAGGATTTTTAGTTTTGCTTTTTTTTGTTACGGGCAAAAATGTTTCTGCAGAAGAATATGATTGGGAAAAAGTATATGATTTTGCCTGTAAGCGGCTTGTGAATTGCGTAGCGACCAACGGCGAATGGGATCACAGCATTTATTATTTTGCTGAAGGGGATAACCGTTGTCTTGTGGTAATTTGTCACGGCTTTTACAATAATGAAGGCTATGGAATACAGATGCATAAAAAATTTCGTCACGATTACGCGCAGGCAGTAGCAGAATCATTGGCGTATTGGTCAAAGCAAGGAAAGTTGCAATGTGGACCTTACGATTATGTTTTCATGAATACCTGTTATTCAGGGTACGCGCCTCAAAATACCAATTTACCTATGTTTAACGTAAATTTACATATGGCGATTAATTTTAGAGGTATAACGGGCTATATCGAACATTTTGACGAGAATGGAAATGTAGACAGAGTTAGTTTATGGAAGTCCAAACTCGTACATACTGCAGTAGCCGGTGGTACAAAATCTATTGGTGGAATGAGGACTCCGCCCGGTTTAAAAATTTTGTTGAAACCCTTTCAGGGGGAGCTGAAAGAAAACAGGATTAATTTTAACCCTTCCTTTCCGGGAGGATTTCAAGGAGGAATTGTTATGGCTAACACGATTAACATGAGCTACTTACTTAACTACCAAAACGCAAGTCAAATGCTCAATCAGAATCAGAAAACTGCTAATCAAAAGGCTAACGCCGGTATTGCGAATCAATCTGCACTGCCTCAAATTGATAATTACAACCTCAACATTTCAACTGAAGGTTTGCAAGCTTTTCAAAGTCAAGATTCAGCGGCAGATGTTGACACGGGGATTTTCACCAGCAAGGAACTTTCGCCAAAGGCACAGGCTTATCTTGAAAAACTTCGTGAACAGTACGGCGATTATGATTTTGTTGTTGCAGATAATGTTGAAGATGTACAAAGCTTGACTTCACAATCTGACAAGAAATATTCGGTTGTACTTTCCAGCGATGAATTAGAACGTATGGCAGAAGATGAAGATTATGCAAATGAAGTTATGGGTAAAGTTGAAGACGCGGTAAAGACAGCTGACAGCGTGATTGAAAAAGCGGGGCTTGAGGGCGTGCAAATTAATCAGCTAACAATTTCATTTGATGAAAACGGCAATACCAAAATGTTTGCAACGCTGGAAAAACTTTCAGAAAGTCAACAGGCACGCCTTGATGCGGCAAAGGAACGCGCTGACGAGGAAGACGCAGAAGATATTCAACCTGCGCGAGTAACGATTGAAGCGGAAGATGAAGAAAGTTTTCTGGATCAACTCCTTCAGATTGATTGGGAAGCAATTTACAACGCATAAAATTTTGAACTGACAGAAATATTTGGGGCGGCTGCGGTCGCTCTTTTTTTGTTGAAGGAAAATATTTTTGGTTGAAGAATTTTTTTACCGTCATAATCACTGAAAGGAGATTTTAATATTGAAAGCGAAGACAAAAAAAATTTTGCTTGCAAGTGTAGCAATAGGCGTAATGTATCAACCTTTTATAGTTCACGCCGAAAGTTTAACAGTTCAGCCGCCTAACAATTCCGAAAATACAGTTGAAGTTAATGAAGAAAGTTACAAAATTAACGGCGAAGAAACAAGCATTGAAGAAAATAAGGACAGCGGTACTGTTTACGGCGGATACAGCGAAAATGATAATGTTGACAAAAATACCGTAACAATAAATAACGGCGATATAATTTTTAATGTTTATGGCGGTTACAGTATGAATGGCAACGCCACTAACAATACTTTGATAGTAAATAGCGGAAAAATTCTATATTTGATTGGCGGTTACAGTGAATATGGAAACGCCAACAATAATACTTTAACGATAAATGACTATGAGACAATTTCTGCAATTCCGATTTATGGTGGATACAGTGAAAATGGCACGGCAAATGAGAATGTTTTAACGATAAACAGCGGTGTAATTCCGGACAATGTTACGGGCGGCTATACCAATTTTGGTTCTTCCGCAAGCCAAAACAAAGTTTACATACACGGCGGCACAATCAGCGGTAATATTTTTGGCGGTGTTACCAATGACAAAGGAGAAGCGATTGGAAATATCATAGAAATAACCGGCGGTGATATTGAAGGCTACGTTTGGGGCGCAAATACAATTTATGGTTATATTGCCGACAACAATTTGACGATAAGCGGCGGGACTGTAAAGAACGGAATTATTGCAGGCAATTCTTCTGAAGGCGACATTGTAGGCAATACTTTAACAATGACAGATGGCACAATCAGCGGCGATATTTATGCAGGCAATTCAACCGGCAGTGTTAAGGACAATGTAATTAATATTTTCAATAATCCTATCTTAAATAATTCTACACTTTACGGCTACAATTCCACAGCGTCCAGTCATTCCGGAAATACTTTAAATATTTACACCAAAAATCTTACTGCGCAAAATATCGCTAACTTTGACAATATAAATTTTTATCTTGATTCAAACATTGCCGACGGCGATACAATTTTAACTTTGACGGGCGGCAGTCAAACAGATATTTCCGGAACAGATATTCAAGCAATAATACAAAGTGATTCTGAACTTACCGGCGGCAACGCGGTAACCTTGCTGACAAATTCCAGCGGTATAACAGAGGCAAAGTCTTACACGGGAACTGCTACCGAGGGAATTTCTTTGACTTACGATTTAAATATTTACAGGAGTGAAGACGGCAACAGCATTTTGGCTTCTGTCAGCGATAAGTCGCCTACCTTTAACAAAGATACTGAATCCTTGCCGGTTTCAAGCGGAATTACGGGCGTTGCGATTATGGAAAATGTTATGGACAATCCAACTTTGCCTATTGAAACAATTCCACTTACAGATTTGGAAGATGAAAGTTCCATTGAAGATGTCAATGTTTCAGAAATGGCGAATATTCCTTTGGTTGAGCCGCGGGGCTGGGAAATTTTTGCAAATATGGGCGGCGGCTCGTTACGTACAAAGGCAGGTAACGGCGCGTATGTTGATATGACTTCTCAAAGTATAAATTTGGGATTTGCAAAAAGTTTTGAGCACAGCGCAGGGCGTTTTACAATCGCTCCAATAATTGACTACGCGCACGGTAATTACGATTCTTATCTTGCTGACGGTACGCACGGCAGCGGCAGTACAAAATATATTGCAGGCGGATTAATTGCGCGGCGAATGTTGCAAAATGGTTTTTATTATGAAACAAGTTTGCGTGTCGGCAAAGTCAAAACTGATTTTGAATCAAGTGATTTATCAGAAAATCAAACCGTAACCTATGACACTTCAGCAACAACTTTTTCCGGGCATTTGAGAATTGGAAAAAATCTGCGCTTAAATAAAAATAATTTGCTTGACGTTTACGGAATTTATTATTATGCACGTCAAGGCAGTATGGACGCAAAATTATCAAGCGGTGAAAATTATAATTTTTCTTCAGCTGACAGCGGCAGGGCTCGGCTTGGTTATCGTTTAACTACGCGCACAAGTCGTATCAGCAGAATTTATACGGGGCTTGCTTATCAATATGAACATGCAAGCGGCGTTACTGCAACTTACAAAAATTATGAAACGCCGAGCGCAGGTGAAAGCGGCTCCAGCGGTATGTTGGAAATTGGCTGGCAGATTAAACCCTTGCGTCATAATCCGTGGATGGTTGATATAAATACTACCGGCTGGGTAGGACACCAACGCGGCGTTACTGCTATGGCAAAAATTCAAAAATCTTTTTAAATCTGCGCGAAGAAATTTTTTAGCGGCTATATGGTAGCCGTTTTTTTTACGTGTAAGGTAAAGAAATTTTCCACTCCAAAACTTAAAATAAACCTGCGCGAAAAGTTGGGAGGAAAATTTTTA
>JAFSZS010000098.1 GCA_017455645.1 Selenomonadaceae bacterium
CAGCAAATGTTCTTACTCGTCGCATTGCAGGCGCGGCGGTCGTCCATCCGTGGACGCCCCTCAACTGCTTACTTTTTCAAAAATTTTGGAGTTATTATGATACAACTTGTCGAGGTTTTTAAATTCTTTGGCGAAAAACGCGCCCTTAACAATATAAATCTTACCATTGCAGATGGCGAAACTTTGGCGATTATCGGCGGCAGCGGAAGCGGTAAATCTACTTTGCTTAGGCTGATGATTGGATTGATTAAACCTACCAGCGGGAAAATTTTAATTGACGGCGTCGATATTTCAAATTTCAATGAAGACCAAATGACAAAAATTCGTTTGAAAATGGGAATGGTTTTTCAATATTCCGCGCTTTTCGATTCAATGACGGTCGGCGATAATGTGGCGTTTGGGCTTGTCGAACATACAGATTTTCCGCGTGAAAAAATTAATCAGATTGTAAAGGAAAAACTCGCGCAGGTTGGACTTCCCGGCGTTGAAAATCTTATGCCCAATGAACTTTCGGGCGGTATGAAAAAGCGCGTTTCACTTGCGCGAGCCATTGCCTTTGGTCCAAAAATTATTTTTTATGATGAGCCTTCAAGCGGCTTAGACCCTGTTACCACAACCAAAATTGACGATTTAATTATTTCTACGCAAAAGGCGTTAAACGTTACCAGCATTGTTGTTACTCATGACATGGTTAGCGCGTGCAGAATTGCCAACAGAATTGCTATGGTTTATAACGGCGATTTAATTGCAGTTGATACGGTAGAAAAATTTAAAAAGCTGAAAGACCCGCGCGTTAGAGAATTTTTTAGAATTTTGGATAATTAGGGAATAGCCATTAGGGAATAGCCAATAGTGATAAGGGAATAGTTTTTTATCACTACTCCCTATTCCCTACCCACTACTCCCTAAAAAAGAGGTGATAAATTGAACGCAGAAGCAAAAGTAGGAGCATTTGCAATAGGCGGGCTGTCAATGTTAAGTGCCGCGCTTATCGGCTTGGGCGAAATTAATTTGGGCTCTGATGATAATTTTGTATTGTACGCGCCTTTCAAACAAGTTTTGGGCTTGGAAAATGCGGCTGACGTAAGACTTAGCGGCGTCCCCGTCGGTAAAGTCGCTTCAATCGTTAATGCAAACGGCGGCGTTCTTGTCACGCTTAAAATTAATGAAGATGTAAAAATTCCTGACGATTCCACGGCAACTGTTGCAAGCGTCGGCGTTATGGGTTCCAAATTTGTAAATATTACGCCCGGTATTGACAACGGCAATTATCTTTTAAACGGCGATTCAATCAAAGTTACTGAAGAAGCTGATATGAATTCAATGTTTGAAGGACTCGATAAAATTATGGGCAAAGTCGATAAACTTTTACAGGATATTGAAGGAATTATCGGCAATGATACTTTTCAAACTTCGGTAGTTGAAATGAGCGATAATATTAAAAACGCGTCCGAGCATATGAATAATATGATGGCAACTTTTGACAGAATAGCCGCGCAAAATGAAGGTCAAGTCAATCAAATGGCAAGGCAAATGAACACGCTTTTAAATTCCATGAACGCCACAATGAAAAATGTGGAGCATATGACGAATAATCTTGACAAATTCGCCGGCGACCCGCAAACTGCCGCGAATCTTAAAACGACGCTTGAAAATGTTGCAGCAACTTCAAAATCTGTTGCCTCAATCGCCGAAAATATGAACGGAGCATTTGGCGATAAAAAAGTTGCCGAAGATTTAAAAGCTACGGTTGCCAATGCAAAAAGTATTTCCGAGCGCGCAGATAAACTTTTGGGCAAAGTTGAAGACACGGCAAATACCACGGTTGAATTTTCTCCTTCAGTTGAAATGCTTTACAGCGGCAAGGCTCACGATTGGAATACAAATTTTAATCTGGAAATTTTAAAAGATGATACCGGCTTAAATTTGGGCGTTGAAGATATTGGAGACAGTGCGAAACTTAACGCGCAAGTTGAAAAGCGTTGGGACGATATTGGAGCTCGCGCAGGAATTATAGCAGGCAAGCCGGGCGTTGCAGTTGACGCTTATGCAGGCGCGGCTACTTTTTCGGCTGAAGCGTACAATCCCAATGATTTTAATCTTCGCCTTAAATCTGAATTGAAAATTACAGACAACGCCTCGGTACTTGCACAATTTCACAATCTTAACCATAAAGACGAACGCGCCGCTTATTTCGGCTTAAAATATGACTTTTAGGCAAAAGGCAGTAGGCAGTAGTAAAAAAACTCTTGCCTCTTGCCTAATGCCTCTTGCCTTAAACTGACTGAAAGGAAGTTTTAAAATGTTTCGTAAAATCGCTCTTATTTCCGCTGCGATTCTTGCGGTTTCAAATTCTGCCTACGCCGTTGATATTGTCGATTTAAATTTGGATGAAACGATTCAACGCGCCTTGGAAAATAACCGCACTGTTAAGCGTTCAATAGCAAGCCGTGCAAGTGCTTATTGGGCGTTGAGGCAAGCTCGCAGGCAAGCCGGTCCCACTCTTTCTTGGAGTACTCAAGCAAATATGGTTGGCGGCTCTGCTTACAATAATAACACTTACGACCACCGGCTTTTTGGCAACACTGCAACTGTTACCTATCCGATTTACGCCGGCAGTTCTTTAAAAGAAGGCAGACTTTCTGCGCGATACGGGCTTAACTCTGCAGATATGCAACTTGAAGATTCTTTGCAGACAATCCGCCAAGTTGCTACCAATTACTATTACAATGTTTTAAGATGCCGCAATGAAATTGAAGTTTATACTGAAAATGTGCGCACAATGCAGGAACATTTAAACAACGTCAACGCCCAATTTCGCGCAGGTACAGTAGCAAAGGCTGACGTTTTGTCTTCGCAGGTAAATTTGGCAAACGCCCAACAGGCTTTAATTACCGCGCAAAATGATTACGATGTTGCAGTTGCAACTTTGAGCAGTTATTTATTGCTTCCTGCAGATACAATTATTCGTGCGCAGGATCAGTTAACTTATGTACCGTACAATTTAAATTTAACAAATTGTGTAGCGTACGCGTTGCAGAATCGCCCTGACGTTGCCGCGGCAGATTACGCGGTTAAACAGGCTGAATCCGGCGTGCGCAGTGCAAAAAGCGGTTATCGCCCTTCAGTCAATGCAGTTGCAACCAAAGGCTTAAACGGTAAATCTCCTTTCAGTGATAATCTTAGCGACAGTTGGACGGCGGGAATTTCGGCAAGCTGGAATATTTTTGATAACGGCGTAACGGCGGCGCAAGTTGAATCAGCAAAGGCAAGTTTGGCGGCGGCTGAAGAAACCGCGGCTGAAACTCGGGAAACCGTTCAATTAGATGTTCAAAGTGCGTTTTTAACTTTACGCGCGGCTGAAAGAAATATTTCAACTACAAGAGTTGCAATAGCAAGCGCGGAGGAAGATTTTAAAATTGCGCAGGTTAGGTACGCGGCGGGCGTAGTCACAAACTTAGACGTTACCGACGCTTCAGACAAACTTACTCAAGCCAAAAATAATTACTACAACGCGCTTTACACTTACAACACCGCAAAAGCCGCCCTTGATAAGGCTATGGGTATTCCTGTTGCTATTGATGTTGTGCGTTACATTTCAGCTGAAGAAGAGGGTATGACAGCCGCGGACGCTCGCGCAGAAGCCGCCATCACTGAAGATTATTCTGAAGTTCCCGAACTTGAAGAAACTCAACCTACCGTAACGATTGACCTTTCAGACGCAACCCCTTTGCTTGAATAAAAACTTTTCACTATTCCCTATTCACTACCCACTATTCCCTAAGCAAGGAGTGTTTGACGTGAAAAAGTTCGTCGGGGTATTCATTGGAATTTTTTTTACAGCCGCTGTTTTGGGCGGTTTTTATTTGTTTGAAAAACGCGCCGCTTTCTTTCAAGATATTTTAAATTCCCCTGACGCACAAAAATATATTGAAGATTTTGCCTCCGAACTTCTCGGCACTCAAGTTAAAGTTGGGGCGTTTTCGATTGAGGAATTAAATATTTTTTCGCTGAAAGACAACGCGCTGATTGTCAACGATATTGAAATTTTCGATAAAAATTCTGAACTCATTGCAAAAGTTGACAAGGCGGAAGTTACTTTCAAACTTTTAGACCTTGGTTTTTTGGATAAGGGCGCGGGGATTGTTGACGAAATTAATATTTCCGGCGCGCAGGCTTTTATTAATCAGCGCGAAGATAAATCTTGGAATGTTCAAGATATTAAAATTAAAGACAGCGGCGAAAGTACTTTCAAGGCAAAAGTAAATCTGCGCGAAGGCTCGGTTACGGCGAATTTCGACGGCAAAAATATTTCAGTCGAAGATATAATTTTATTGGCGGATTGTGCAGATATGAACGCCATTGATACAAAACTTTTTGCAAAAACTTTGGGCAGTGAAATTATTGCAACCGGCACTGTTGGACTTGATAAGCAGATTATTAACGCAAGCATTGATACCGCAGATATTTTAAAAATTCTGCCGTACATTCCCGAAGATATTTTACCGGAAAATGTGGAAATTCACGGCGGCACGGCTACAAATATTTTACTGAATATTTTAAGGCGCGGCACGCTTTTAAGTTACAGCGGCAAGGCCGGTTTTCACGGCGGCGCAGTTCAAATTGAAGATACAGAAATTCGCGGCATTACCGGTGAAAGTACCTTCACTGATTCAGAATACAATATCAACGCCACAGCCGCTGCCAACGGACAATTCGCGCAGGTTGCCGGCAAAATTCGCACCGATACCGACGAACTTTTTTTTGACGTAAACGCCGAATCAAATTATTTTGTCCCTTCTGCAATTATTGAAAATATTGGAATTGACGGCGCGGCGGCTTTTACTGCGCACGTTTTCGGCACTGTCAAAGAGCCAAAAGTTGACGCCGATATTTCGTCAGATTATCTTGCTTATCAAAATATTTCTGCCCAAAATATCAAAACGAATCTGCGCTACGTCAACAACGCGGTTTTTCTTTCAAATATTTATGCTGAAAGTTTCGGCGGTACTGTTACCGGCGAGGCTGAACTTTCGGCGCAAACTTTGGCGTACAACGCGCATGTTAAGGCAAACGGAATTGATATAGCCGCCGTTAGAAATTATCTTGGAAACAATCTTGAAATTTTTGGCAATGTTGATGCTGACGTTGCACTGAACGGCACGGGCGACGATTTAACAACTTTGAAAGTTTACGGCTCGGCGAACGGTACAAATATTGCCTACCAAAATTTTTTAGTCAACAACTTTGAAACTTCTTTTTACTTGCACGATGACGACGTTAAATTTGATTATTTAAATTTGAAATTGCCCAACCGCGGCACTGTAAATCTTGAGGGTACTTTTGTTGACTTGAAAAAATTGGACTTCGATTTTTACGCCGCGCACATTGATTTAGCTTTGGCAAAAAAATTTGAACCTACACTTGACATAAACGGCTTAAGCGATTTTAACGGCTCGATTCACGGCGATATTGATAATCCTACAATTTCATTGACACTTTCTGCGGTAGGAGACCCGCGTCATAATTTTAAGGGCGCAATTTTTAATCAAGAATACGACAGCCTTAACGTGGCAGTATCCGGCAGTTTGGACGCTGTCACTTTTAAATTATTGGAACTGGAAAAGGACGGCAAAATTGAATGGCAAGTTATGGACGGCTGGGTTAATCTTAAAGAAAAAACTTTGAATGTCAGGCTTGATACAGTTGGAGCGCGGCTTGAAGGGATTGTTGAATTGCTTGCTCCCGATCAAAATTTTACCGGCGAAATTGACAATACAATTCGTGTACAGGGAACTTTTGAAAAGCCGGAGCTTGTCGGTTATGTTGAAATGCATTACGGCAGTTACAACGGTTTTTTAATCAGTTCGATGAAGGGCGATTATTTCATTGAAGACGGCGATACTTTCCGCTTGCAAGATTTTGAAGTTATAACGCCGATGATTGATATGGTTTTAAACGGCACGATAAATCGCAAAACTTATGCAATGGATTTTGTGGTTAGCGGGCGTGAAATTGATTTACGGCGTTTTCAGCGGCAATTCCCCTATCCTGTTTCAGGCGCGGGAAAATTTGAAGGCTTGATAGGCGGCACGATTGACGCGCCGAAATTTGACGGGCAATTAACCGCGGCAAGTTTAGTTTTTAACGGCGTGGAATTGAAAAATATCAACGGGCACATTGGAGCAACGGGAAATGTTGTAGTTTTGGACGACGTAAAATTCACGCAAGACGGCGGCAAGTACGAAATGTATTTGACTGCTGACAGAGCAAGTCAAGCAATGAGCGGCAAGGTAACTGTCAAAGATGCTGATATTGGCGCAATGGCTACGCTTGCAAATTACGATACAAAATTTTTGAGCGGCAAACTTACCAGCGATATTGAAATTGGCGGCAATATAGATAATCCCAGCGTGAAAGTTTTGGGCGAAATTACCAAAGGCGCAATCGGCACTCACGATTTACACGACGTGAAACTTGACGTAAATTTTGCCAATAATATTGCTAACATAAATAAATTAAGCGGCAAGCAGGGCGAAAAAGGCGAATTTGAAGTTATAGGCAACGCCAATTTGTATGGTCCTTTGAATTTACTTGCGGCGGCAACTGATATTGAACTCGGCGTATTTGGCGCAATAGCCGGCGTGGAAGCTGATTTTGTCGGCACTTCAAATTTAAATGCAAAAATTACCGGCAATGTTAATAATCCCGTCGGCGATTTAGTTTTGAGTGCAACGGGCGGAATCAAGGGCTCTACTTTCGATTTACTGCGCGGGCATGTTACTTTCAAGAATTGGATTTTTGACGTTGTAGAAATGACGGTTGAGCGCGCCATTGGTGACAAAGTTTATAAAGCTGATGCAAAGGGTACAATTCCAATGGAAGCGTTGTATCTTGAAAATGACAGTCCCGCGGCGCAGATGAATTTACAAGTTTCACTTGATGACGCGGATTTATCTTTGTTGCCGGTTTTAAGCAAAATGATAGCTTGGGCGTCGGGCGAAATGCAAGGCACTTTGACAATTTCCGGCACTGTTCCAAAACCCGAAATTAACGGCAAAATTTCTTTGGCTGACGGCACGGTTAAAGTTAAGGGTATGAAAAATTTAATTGAACATATTAACATTGATTCAAATTTTGCAGGAAATCAATTCACGCTTGAAAATTTCGGCGGCAATATCGGCGCGGGAAGTTTTGGAATAACGGGCGGCTTAAACTTTGCAGATTTTACCGTTAGAAATTACGATTTTGAAATTGTTGCAGACGCGCTCGATATTCAAAGTGATTTTTTCAGCGGACCATTTAACGCCGAATTTGCAGTTACCGAAGAAAAAATTTTTGGGCGATACTTGCCGAAATTGGCGGGGCATATTGACCTTGATAAATGTTTGTTCAGCATTCCTTCAATCCCTGAATCTGATGATCCGCTGCCGGAAATTCTTTTGGACGTTTCAATAAATTTGGGCGATAAAGTTCACTTTTACAGCTCGCGGTTGTATAATATGTTTTTAACGGGCTCCGTAAAATATGAGCGTTCGACAACTCACCCCAAGCCGAGCGGAATTATTTCTGTTAAGCGCGGCGGCACGGTTAATTATTTGCAAACTGTTTTTGACATTAGGGAAGGCGAATTATATTTTAATCAGATGGATTCATTTTTTCCGAGTTTGAATTTTCAAGCAGACACGCGCCTTACAGATGTTCGCGTTGAACTTTCAATTACCGGCACTTTGAATAACACCGACATTAAATTGAGTTCCAATCCCGAAAAATCCGAAACTGAAATAATGCAAATTTTGACACTGCGCGACGCTTACGGCAACCAAACTTCAACAATGTCAATGGCTGACGTTTTGGCAATAGGCTTGCAAATGAGTATTTTGGGCGATATTGAAGACACGGTAAAAAGAAATTTGGGCTTAGACAGGTTTACATTTGCAAGCGGCTCCGGCAGTGCGTTAGACAGTTTCGCAAGCAAAGATATTGACACCGGCGAGCGCAATGAAGATTTTCATATTTCTGTCGGTAAATATGTTACAGATAAGCTGATGTTGAAATACACGCAGGGAATTAACGGCGAAAGAGTCCAACGCTACGGTTTTCAATATGATTTAAATGATAATTTGGGCTTTACTGTTGAACGCGAAAACAAAGAATATATCTTCAGTTTAGAAGCAAGATACAAGTTTTAGGGAATAGGGAATAGGGAATAGGGAGTAGGGAATAGGGAGTAGGGAGTAGGGAGTAGGGAGTAGAAAAAACTATTCCCTACCCACTACCCACTATTCACTAAAACAGGAAAGAGGGAAGATTTTTTGAAAAAGAGGGCAGCAATTTGCATGGCGGTAATGCTGACAGTGCCGCTTTATATGGGCTTTAAAGACGCTGAAGAAACAGTAACCGAAACCGGCGAAAATGTACAAACTGAAACGCCGCAGGAAAATAATTCTGCACAAAATGAAACTCCAACAGAAAATAATTCTGCACAAAATGAAAAACCGGCGGAAAATACCCCTGCACAAAATGAAACTCCAACAACTGAAAAACCCGGCTTGCAAAGTCAAACAATGATGAAAGATTATATGAACCAATTTGAGGGCAAAACTATAGTAAATATTGAATACGAAGGCGCAAGCGATTCAACCCTTCCTACAGTCAAGGCAGCGATTATGGCGGCAGTCGGCGACGAATTTTCAGCAGATATTGCCCTGCGAGACAGAGCGGCAATAATAAATACCGGCTACTTTTACGAAGCGTACCAAACATTTCGCGAAGTTCCCGAAGGCGTCATTGTTACTTATCATACAATGGAAAATCCAATTTTAAAAAAAATCGAAATAACCGGAAATACCCTGTACAAAACTGAAGAATTAAATAAAATTCTGACAGTGCGCCGAAATTCCATTGTCAACAGAAATACTTTGAACAGCAATTTGGCGGCGATTGAAGAAAAATATCATCAAGACGGCTACATTTTAATGAAAATTACAGATATGAATGTTTCAACCGACGGCGTTTTGACTTTAAAAATAAATGAAGGCACGCTCGAAGGTTACAGCGTCAAGGGCAATAAAAAAACAAAAGACCGTGTAGTACTGCGCGAAATGCGGCAAAAAGTAGGCGAGCCTTTCAACGCAAAATTGGCGCGGCGCAGTATGGACAGAGTTTATAATTTGGGATTTTTTGAAGACGTCAATATGAAAATGCAGCCGGGCGTTGAACCAAATGCAATAGTCCTTGAAGTCAACGTAAAAGAAAGGCGCACCGGCACTTTCGGAATAGGCGCAGGTTACAGCACGCGCGACGGCTTATTGGGAAGTGTAAGCATTTCAGATACAAACTTTCGAGGCACCGGCGACGCAATTTCACTTTCATTTGAAAAAAGCGCGGAAGAATCAGACGCGCACGGCTTTACTTTCGCTTACAAAAGACCGTGGATTGACAGCCGAGAAACCGCGGCAACTGTAAGATATTATAACCGCACTTATCAATTTTACGATTATGATACAGCCGGTGATTTACAAGAACGCTACATGAGAAAATACAGCGGCGGCGAAGTTACTTTAAGCCGTCCTCAAAGTGAATATTCAACAAATTATATTACAGTTCGACACAGAAAAGACGCTTACGTCAGGCACGTTTCAAGCGGCAACGCAGGCGACAGAAGCGGCTTAGCGGGTGAAGCTTGGAGAAAAGCAAATTTCGGCACTACAAGGGCTATAATCGCCCAACACGTAACAGATACCAGGGATAATATCTACAACCCTTCTACGGGCGGCAGAGTGGCTCTCACGGCTGAATTTGGCGGTCTTTGGGGCGGCGATTTTACTTTTCAAAAATACGATATTGACCATCAGCAATTTTTTAAAGCCGGCGATCATTCTCAAGTTTGGGCGTTTAAATCTGCTTACGGTTTGGGGCACGGCGATTTAACAGAATTTAACCAATTCAGAGTAGGCGGGCAAAATACCCTGCGCGGTTATCGTGATGACCAATTCCGCGGTAACAGAATGCTTTTAACTACGCTTGAATATCGTTTCCCGCTTGCCAAAAAAATTCAAGGAATAATTTTCACGGATTGGGGCGGCACGTGGAACGATGGATTTGTACCTAAGGGCGGCGATATTTACGGAAGTGCAGGTTTAGGCGTTGCGCTTAATACGCCGCTTGGACCATTGCGTTTGGATTATGGGCGCGGCTCTCAAGGCGGCAGGTTCCATTTCAATATTGGCGGAGGATTTTAAAAAATGCAAACTTATGAATATTATCAACCGGAATATGTAAAAAGTTTTCATTGTGACCGGCAAAAATGCTCTGCCGCCTGTTGCAGAAATTGGAGCAGGTTTATCGATAAAAAAATTTATAAAAAGTATTCGCACCTCAAACCAAAAAGCTTGGCAAAAGAAATGATTCGCCCGCTCAAAAAAGTCGATGGTAGAGATTTTTATAAAATAAATCTTGACGAAAATTTAAATTGCCCTTTTTTGTCTGATAATAATCTTTGCAATATCCCCCAAAAATTCGGTGAAGATTTTGTACCTGCAATGTGCATAAAATTTCCGCGCAAAATTTATAATTTTTTTAATTTTTTTGAACGTTCTTTATCACTTACTTGTCCTTTGGTGACCGAACAAGTTTTACTTGCAACCGAGCCGTTGAAATTTGAAAAAATTGAAGTCCCCGAAGAAATTCACAATGAATTTTCAATAGCTGATACACTTTTAACGCCTCAACTTTTTGAATATCTCGTACCAATTCAAGAAACGGCAATAAAAATTTTACAAAATCGCAATTTCTCCATAGACCAGCGGCTTTTAATTTTGGAATTGTACTTTGACAAAATGGAAGAAATAATTGGCGATAATCGAGTGCTGGAAATTGAAAAAATAAATGACATTTACCAAAATGAAGATTTTTTACAGAAACAACTTGAGCAAATTGCCCCGCTGGTAAAATTTGACGCGCTTAATCACGTAACGATAATGTTGGCTATTCTTAAGTTTTCATATGAATCTGTAAAAAATCCTACTGCGGCAGATAAAAATTTTTTTGATATTGTAGTCAATTCTTTTAAAATTTCAGGAAACGAAAACTCCGGCTTAAATGACTTTGCGCAACAATATATTTCAATGAATGACGAGCGGCAAAAATTTTTACAAAAATTCTCAACTGTATTTGAAAATTATTTGGTACACGAATTATTTACCAATGTTTATCCTTTCAGATTTTTTGGCAGTATTACTCAAAATTATAATGCTTTGGTGACAGCTTATAAGTTATTGGAATTTATAACCTTTTCCGGCAAAAATTTTACTGCCGAAGATTTAATTTCAGCAATAAATGTGTATATCAACAACATTGAACACAATCCAAATTATTTCAAAAAAATTTTAGAGTATTTGTACAAAAAAGATGATCCTGTTGAGGTTATGAATCTTTTTTTGCAGATTTAAAAAATGAAGTGGATAAATCATCAGATAACGACGGGTTTTATAGTTTACGCGGCAACGAATGACGCACTTTTTGTGGCGGCAAGCATAGCGGGCGCGGTTATTCCCGACAAATTGGAAGGCTCGCCTCCAAAAGAAAGTCAAGCTTACTGGAAATGGCGCAGGAGTCATCGCACGTGGTCACATTACCCGCCGTTATATTTCTTACTGTTAGCCGTCGCGCAGGGCGTCAATTTTTATTTTCAGAATCCCGTTGCAGAAATTATTTGCAACATTCTAAGCTACATTTTAATTGGCGCGTTGTTGCACATTGCAGAAGACGGTCTTTGCGGCAAAATTCCAATTTTCAGCACAAAAAAAAAGCACGGGCTCAAAC
>JAFSZS010000099.1 GCA_017455645.1 Selenomonadaceae bacterium
AATGTCAAGAAAGGTGTTACGATTAAGTCGATCATATCCGGTATAAAAGTTTTGAGCCAATGTTGCAATTTGGCAGCGAAGATACCGAGTACCAACGCAGGAAGAACGGAGCCTTGATAACCAACAAGCGGAATTGTGATAAATCCTAAATCCAACGGAATAGGAGTTTTGCCCGCAAATTCAGGCATTGCATAAGCTTCTACCCAAGTTAAACCTTTTTCTGCAATTTCACCGGCCGCGCCGCCGACTGCGTACGCGTTAGGCAAGCCCGGGAAAACCAACATAAGACCTAAAACAATACCAATAACAGCTGTACCGCCGAATTTATTCATTGTAGACCAACAAACAAGTGCAGGTAAGAATGCAAATGCGGTATCAGTCAAAACTTGAGTCATAAGCAAGAAAGTAGCGTCCCATTCGCTACCGAGTGAAAGCAAGGCACCGCGCGCGCCCATGAAAAGACCGGTTGCAACCAAGACGGGGATAATTGGTACGAAAACGTCGCCGAGTGTACGAGAAATTTTCTGTAACAAGCTCATTTCAGCGTAAGCCGCTTCTTTGCCGCCGCCGCCTGCAAGCGAAGGTTTTAATTTAATAAATTCTTCTGTAACTTTGTCAACAAAACCTGTACCGCAGATAATCTGATACTGTTGAGCGGCGAAGAATTGACCTTTGACGCCGTCGATATTTTCAACTTTCTTTTCTTGGATTTTGGATTTGTCATTGACGATAAGACGAAGACGAGTCGCGCAGTGCTCGGCAGTACGGACGTTATCGGGACCGCCAACATATTTCATAATCAATTTTGCAACGCGTTCTTCGTCCGGCAAGCCGTCATATTGTGCATCGTCAGCATCTTTTTCAACGGGAGCTGCGCTTGCGCCGGCGTCTTCACTTTCGCCCTTTACAGTGATTGACTGTTTGTTGAGTTCAAAAGTAATATCGCCAAATTCTGTATGGTTGGTAACAACAACCGGCGTAGTTGTGGGGTAACCGGCTTTTTTGATAACGTTTGAATCGAACTCCAACAAAAGTTGTCCGCGTTTAACTTTGTCGCCGACGTCAGCCTTTGCAGTAAAGCCTTCGCCGTTAAGTTTAACCGTGTCCATACCAACGTGAATCAAAAGTTCAATCCCGTCATCAGATTTTAACCCTATGGCGTGCTTTGTCGGGAAAAATACCGTAATTTCACCGTCGAAAGGCGAATAAACTTTTCCGTCGGGGTCCTTGACTGCCACGCCGCGCCCCATTGCTCCGCTTCCAAATACAGGGTCGTCGATTTGGTTTAACGGTATCAGCGTACCGTTAAGCGGGCTACTAATTTTGATGTCCTTCATTTTTTACCCTCCTTTAAAATTTAAGAAAGACAACTACAACCTGCGGCTTACAATTTCGATTCAATAACTGTTTCAAATAAAAAATTTCACTGCGTCAAAAAGATTCCGAATTTGTAAACCAATTACAAAAATAATTAAAAAAATAAATTAGTACGCGCTAATTATACCTTTGAAAGTTTTTTGCGTCAACAATAAAAAATCAATCGCCGAGGTAATAATGTGTAGATAAATCAACCAATTCATCTGAAACAAACGCGTGAAAAGCGGCGAACGCCAAATTTTCAACATAGGCAGAAAAAGTATAATTGCCGACTGCCCACGCCGCCACGTGTTTATTTTCGTCAATTTTGGCAATGTAAACCGTAATACCGCCAACAACATTGACGCGCCACTTGACGCCGTAAACGCCGCTGATATCTTTCAGCTCTTCGCCCGCGGCGCGTTTGTAAGTGCGCACGTGCAAAGAAACGTTCGGCTCCCATTTGCGATTGTAGCGAATTTCGGCAACGCGGTTATTAATCGTCATCATTGCAGTTATATTGTAGCCGGATTTTTTTGGAACATAAAGCGGCGTAAAATTCACGGCTTGAACAACTTCATTAAAGCTTGCATAAGTCAAAATTGGATTGGGCAAGCTTACATTTTGCGGTTGATTAACGGCGGGCGGATTTTCTTTGACGGGTTCAGGATCTTTTACAGCTTGCGCAGATTCAGCGGGCGGCGTTATTGCGGGTTTATTTTCAGTTTTCCTTTCAGTTGGCGCGGGATTTTTTGAAATTGGAGTTTTGCCTTCGAGTTCGTCACGGCTTTTTTTGCGTTCTTCCTTAATTTTTTTGCGCGCCTCCTCACGTTCCTTTTCAAGGCGTTTTTCTTCTTCTTTAATTTCTTCGGGCGATTTATTTTTATTTTTATCGTTGTCAACAGAATCGGGGTCGAAAGTTTCAACTTGTTCATCGTCTTTATTTTGTTCGGCGGCGATTAAAGCCAATTCGTCGTCAATAGCCGCCGCATCAGCAACATTAAAACTTTGCAAAATTAAAAGCGTCGACAGCGCGGCAATTTTATTTTTAAGTTTCATAAAATCACCTTAAGAATTTTGGCGGCAGAAATTTTTCATAAAGTCAGCCAAAGTTTCAACGCCTTCAAGTGTCATTGCGTTATAAATTGAAGCGCGCATTCCGCCGACACTGCGATGACCTTTAACGCCGCTCAAATTATTTTCCAACGCCTGCGCGACGAATTTTTTTTCTAAATCTTCGTTGGGAAGTCTGAAAGTTACATTCATAAAGGAGCGGCTGCCCTTTTCGGCGTGTCCTCTGTAAAAGCCGTTTGAATCGTCAATGACTGCGTACAAAATTTCAGCCTTTTTGGAATTTCTTTTAGCCATTTCTGCAAGCCCGCCGCAATTTTTAATCCACTTAACAACTTTACCGACCATGTAAATACTAAACGCGGGCGGCGTGTTGTACAGCGAATTTTTTTTGTAAAAAGTATCGTAACGCAACATTGTAGGTAAAGTTTCCAAAGATTTTTCAATCAGTGATTTTTTTGCAACCACAATCACAACGCCCGCCGGTCCCAAATTTTTCTGAACGCCCGCATAAATTAAATCGAACTTTTTAAAATCCCACGGGCGGCTCAACATATCGCTTGACATATCTGCGAAAAGCGGGACGCCGCCTGTTTCCGGTACGTAGTGATATTCAGTGCCGTAAATTGTATTGTTGTTGCAAATGTGAAAGTACGCGGCGTTTTTAGAAATTTTCAATTCAGCTTGAGTTGGAACGCGGCAAAAGTTTTCATTTTTGGTAGACGCGGCAATTTCACCGACGCCCAAAATTTCGGCTTCCTTGTAAGCATTTGAAGAAAAAGTGCCGCTAAGCGCGTAACTGCCGGGATTTTCTTTGGTGGCGAAATTCAGCGGTATCATTGCGAATTGTAAAGACGCGCCGCCCTGAATAAATAAAACTTCGTAGTCTTCGCCGAGCCCCATCAATTCCAAAATGTCAGCCTTTGCTTGATTGTGAATTTTTTCATACGGCTTGGCGCGGTGGCTTATTTCAAGTACCGACATTCCCGAATTGTCGAAATTTAAAAATTCGGCTTGTGCCTCCTGCAAAACTTCAAGCGGCAAAGTTGCCGGACCGGGATTAAAATTATATACTCTTTTCAAGTAAAACACCTCCGCCGATATTTTAAACGCCGCAATTATTTTTGGCAACTGCAAAAAAACTCCCCGCCTTAAAGCAGGGAGCCAATTTTTAATTTCGTTTTTATTTATCTAAATTTGACGCGGCAAGAATGGTTGAATCCTGCGCGAAAGTTTCTTCTTCAGTAGTTTGAATTTGGGTAACAGAATATTTTTTATTGGTAATTGAATCCAAATTTGTATCGTCAGAAATAAAATTGTTATCCAAAAGTAAATCGAAAGTGCGCGCGTTGGAATTTGAATAAATCTGCGTGGTAGTGTTGCCGCTTGAATCAGTAACAGTGATATTTTTGCCCGCGCCGTCTTTCACAGTCAAATAGCCTCTGCCGATTGTGAAAACAACATCTGCGCCGCTTACAGAAGTTTTTGAAATTGTGCCGCTTGAAATTTGAATTTTATCCTGCGCCGCGTAGTCAGTGATAGTAGTGCTGCCGCTTGAATAAATGAAAATATCCCTGCCTGCGCCGCCCGTCAAAGTGTCATTACCGCCGCCGCCGTTCAAACTGTCGTTGCCTGCGCCCCCGAAAAGTGAATCTGCAGAAGTGCCGCCGGTTAAAATGTCGTTGCCTGCGCCGCCAAGAATTGTAGCCGCGCCGCCGCTGTTTGTGATAGTGTCGTTGCCTGCGCCGCCGTCAATGGTTACATTTGCGCCGCTGTTGGTAATTAAATCTCCGCCGTCGCCGCCGTAAATTGAAACACTTGCAGCCGTATTTGAAATTGTATCATTGCCCCTGCCGGCTTTAATTGTAACATTGCTACCGCTGTTTGAAATTGAATCATTGCCGATATAACCGGTAATTGTAACATTGGAGCCGGAATTGGCTACCGTGTCATCGCCTGCGCCGCTGTAAATTGAAACTCTTGTAGCCGTATTTCTGATTGAATCGTTGCCGAAATATCCATTAATCGTGACATTGACGCCGGAATTTTCTATTGTGTCATCGCCGAAGCCGCCGTAAATTGAAACACTTGCACCGGTATTTATTACCGCGTCGTTGCCGAAATAAGCGTTAATTGTAACATTTGAGCCTTCATTTGTGACTGAATCGTTGCCGGTGTTGCCGTTTATTTTGACATAATCGCCGCTGTTGTTAATTGAATCGTTGCCGCCCCTGCCGTCAATAGTAATATAATCGTCAGAATTTGTAATTTCATCATTGCTGGACGAAGTTACAATACTTACAACTTCTTTGTAAGAAATTTCGTCATTTGTCAGCTTGAATGAATAACTTGTTTTGCCGATTGTAAATTTAGTGCCTTCAGAATAAATAACGCCCGTACCTGTTACACTTTGTAAAACGTAAGAGCCGTTATAAGTGAAAGTAACTTCGACGCCGTCAACTGTTGAAGTATAAACTGCACTTTGTAAAGTTTCAGTAACAGTATCGTTGCTAAGAGTAGCAGAATAAGTTTTAGTTTTGCCGCTTGAGGTAATGGTAAATTGGTTGTTGTCTGAATCGTAAGAAACGCCTGTACCTTCTGCATTTTTCAGATTGTTGCTTGAACTGTCGAAAGTCAAAGTAACTGTTACACCGTCGATTGTCTCGGTTTTAGTTATGTCGGTAATTGCACTAACTGTCCATGTGCCGTTGCCGTTATTTACAATATTCGAATTTTCATCAACCCATTTTGTAACATCTTGATCGAAAGTACCGCCGCTGATTGTTAATGTGCCGTTGTTGTAAACGGCATACTCCCCGCCTGTAAAAGTACCGCCGCTGATTTCTACTGTGCCGTTGTTGCCAAGGGTTGCAATTTCTTTGGCTGAAAAAGTACCGCCGCTGATTGTTGCTGTGCCGCCGAGGTTGGCCACGGCGTAATATTCGCCTGTAAAAGTGCCGCCGCTGATTGTTAATGTGCCGTTGTATTTTGCAATGGCATAATTGCC
>JAFSZS010000100.1 GCA_017455645.1 Selenomonadaceae bacterium
CCAAGGTCAATGACGCCGCACGATTTCACAATGAATATTGCAACAAATCTGCATACAATTTCTTTCGACAAAATTAAAAAATTTTTAGCCGCGCCGCTGAATCCCGAACAAACAGAATTGCACATTGTACCAAATACCGGTCAATATTCGCCGCTTGCATATTTCCCGCAAGCAACCGCCGCCTTTTTTGGACGAATTTTAAATTTGAACGCGGGAATAATTTATTACTCAATGGGATTTGCGGCGTTAATTTTTGCGGCAACTTGCATTTTTTGGGCGATAAAATTTTTGCCTGAAAAACGCGCACTGATATTTTTGTTGGCAATGACGCCAATTTTTTTGACAGAAGCTACTTCAACTTCAGCTGATGCAGTCATTGATTCTGTTGGAATTTTGGCGACGGCGTGGCTTTTATCACTGCGAAAAAAAGACGCTCCAATTTCCACGCAAGAAATTTTTGCACTGGTGATTTTGGCAATTTCACTCGGATTATTGAAGCAAGTTTACGGTACGATTTTGCTGTTGTACTTTTTAATTCCGCGTCAAAGATTTAAAAATTTTGGGCAGTTTGCAGGATTGGGAATTTTTTTATTGGCGTTAGACTTGGCAATTTCGGCTAATTGGATATATTTTGCAGTTGAGGCGCAGGGCGTAGCATTGTTCAATTCTTTTTATTTGGGCGATAAAGGAATTGACATAGCGGCGCAGAAAGATTTTTTGTTACAACACCCGCAAGAATTTTTGGCGGCGTTTTTCGCAACGATAAAAAATCCAATGGCGTGGCGTGCTGATACTTTTATAAATTTGATGGGCTATTACAATTTGCAAATGTCAGAAACTTTTGGAAAAATATATTTGGCGGCGATAACTTTTGCGGCGTTGTTCGGAAAATTAAATTTCAACACAAAAGACAGGCTGTTGATAATTTTTGCGGCACTTTCAACGATTTTGGGAATTTTTTTGACAGAGTACTTGATATGGACGCCGGTCGGCGCAGAAATGATAAACGGCGTGCAAGGGCGGTATTTTGTACCTGTAGCGTTGCTGATTTTTTGCCCGCTGTCAATTTTTTCAGATTTTAAATACGAAAAAATTTTTGCAACAGGCGCGGGGATTTTCGGCGCGGCAAATACAATTTGGATGACTTACTCAAGTTTTTATTGAGGTGATACGATGGTTTACTTAATAGGCGCGGGCGACGCGGGATTATTGACAGTCAAAGCGCAGGAAATTTTGAAAGTTGCCGAAATTGTAATTTATGACAGATTAGCCGCAGAGAAAATTTTAAATTACGTACCGTCAACCGCAGGAAGATTTTTAATTGGGAAGTGTTAAAATGGTTTACTTAATAGGCGCGGGCGCGGGCGACGCGGGATTATTGACAGTCAAAGCGCAGGAAATTTTAAAAGTTGCCGAAATTGTAATTTATGACAGATTAGCCGCAGAGAAAATTTTAAATTACGTACCGTCAACCGCAGGAAGATTTTTAATTGGGAAGTGTTGAAATGGTTTATCTTATAGGCGCGGGCGCGGGCGACGCTGGATTGTTGACAGTTAAAGCGCAGGAAATTTTAAAAATTGCCGAAGTTGTAATTTATGACAGATTAGCCGCAGAGAAAATTTTAAATTACGTACCGTCAACCGCCGAAAAAATTTACGTTGGAAAATCCGCCGGGCGTCATACTTTGCCGCAGGAAGAAATTAATAATTTGCTTGTTGAAAAATCTAAAAATGCAAAAATTGTTGTGCGCTTGAAGGGCGGCGACCCTTTCGTATTTGGGCGAGGCGGCGAAGAGGCTTTAACCCTGCGCGAAAATGGAATTGACTTTGAAATAATTTCCGGCGTAACAAGCGCGGTTGCCGTTCCCGCGTACGCCGGTATTCCCGTAACTCATCGCGGCGTTGCAACTTCTTTTGCCGTTGTTACAGGGCACGAAGACCCGAATAAATCTGAATCAAGTATAAATTGGGAAAAAATTTCTACCGCGGTTGACACGCTGATTTTTTTAATGGGCGTTGAAAATTTGCCCAAAATTACCGCCAAACTTATTGAAAACGGGCGCGCCAGAGATACTCCCGCGGCTGTCATTCGCAACGGTACAAAAAATTCTCAACAGGTTTTAGTTTCGACACTTGAAAAAATTTCAGCTGAAGTTTTGGAAAAAAATATTAAGCCGCCCGCAATTTTCGTAGTTGGTAAAGTTGTAAACCTGCGCGAAAAATTAAAGTGGTTCGATACAAAAATTTTGTTCGGCAAAAAAATTGTCGTAACACGCACGCGGGAGCAAGCCTCAAAACTTTCAACTCGACTTGAAAATTTGGGCGCGGAAGTTTTGGAATTTCCAACAATAAAAATTACCGCGCCTTCAGATAATTTCAAAAATCTTGACGCGGCTATTTCCAACATTAAAAATTTCGACTTGATAATTTTCACAAGTGCAAACGGCGTTGAAAAATTCTTTGAGCGGCTGAAACTTTTCAAACTTGACGCCCGCGCCTTGAGCAATTCAAAAATCGCCGTCATCGGTTCTGCAACCGCCGAAAAACTTTTAAGCTATGGAATTTTGGCTGATTTAATCCCCGCCGAATTTCGCGCAGAATCTTTAATCGACGCGCTGAAAAATTCTGTTGCCGGCAAAAATATTTTAATCCCTCGCGCAGAAATCGCCCGTGAAATTTTGCCTGTTGAACTTGAAAAATTTGGCGCAAATGTTACAATCGCCGCGGCTTACAAAACTATTCCCGCCGAAAAAAATTTTGACTTTGATAAAATTGACTTGATAACTTTCACAAGTTCTTCGACTGTTGAAAATTTTGTAAAAGCAGTTGGTACTGAAATTTTGCAAAAGGTTAAAAGCGCGGCTATTGGTCCCGTAACCGCCGAAACTTTAAAAAAATTTGGCGTAACTGCTGACATTGTTGCAAGTGAATTTACAATCGCCGGACTTGTTGACGCCATTAAAAATTTTTATGAAGGTGAAAAAATTGTTCAATAAAATAATTCGCCCGCGCCGCTTGAGAATTTCTGAAAATATGCGTGCGCTGGTACGTGAAACAAATTTAAGCGTGAAAGATTTTGTCTACCCAATTTTTGTGGTGCCGGGTAAAAATATTCGTGAAGAAATTCCCAGTATGCCGAATTGTTATCATTTGTCGGTTGATAACGCGGTTGAACTTGCCAAAAAAATTTCTGCGTTGGGAATACCCGCGGTTGAAATTTTCGGCTTGCCTGAATACAAAGACGAAACAGGCTCCGCCGCGTGGAATATGAACAGCCCCGTACAACGCGCAATTTCTGAAATAAAAAAAGCCGTGCCGGAACTTTTGATTGTAGGCGACGTTTGCCTTTGTCAATATACAAGCCACGGACATTGCGGCAAACTTTGTGGCAATTATGTTGACAACGACGAAACTTTGAAACTTTTGCAAAAGGTTGCAGTAAGTCAAGCCGAGGCAGGCGCGGATATTATCGCCCCTTCAGATATGATGGACGGGAGAATTGCCGCAATTCGTGAGGCGTTGGACGAAAATAATTTTTCAAATGTGGTAATTATGAGTTACGCGGTTAAATACGCTTCCGGATTTTACGGACCTTTCAGAGACGCCGCGAACAGTGCGCCGCAATTTGGCGACAGGAAACAATATCAAATGGATTGTGCAAATTCCCGCGAGGCGTTGAAAGAAGTTGCGCTTGATATTTCTGAAGGCGCAGATATTATAATGGTTAAGCCCGCGCTTGCCTACCTTGACATTGTCAGCAAAGTTCGCGCAGAAATTAATAATCCCGTGGCAGTTTACAATGTCAGCGGCGAATATGCAATGGTTAAGGCGGCGGCTTTGAACGGCTGGATTGACGAAAAACGAATTGTGCTTGAAAGTTTAACTGCGATGAAACGCGCCGGCGCAGATATTATCATAACTTATCACGCGCTTGACGTTGCAAATTGGCTTTAAAAATTTTTTCAAATTAAAAAGACTACCGCGCTTGCGATAGTCTTAATTTTTTTATTCGAGAAAATCTTTAATTTTTTTACTGCGACTTGGGTGGCGAAGTTTTCTAAGAGCCTTAGCCTCAATTTGGCGAATTCTTTCGCGTGTAACGTGGAAAGTTTTTCCAACTTCCTCAAGCGTGCGCGCCTTGCCGTCGTCAAGTCCAAATCTAAGAACTAAAACCTGTTTTTCACGAGTTGTCAAAGTACTCAAAACTTCAGCAAGTTGTTCCTTCAAAAGTGTAAAAGAAGCAACGTCCGCCGGAGCCTGCGCATCGTGGTCTTCTATAAAATCTCCCAAATGTGAATCATCTTCTTCACCGACAGGAGTTTCCAAAGAAACCGGCTCTTGAGCAATTTTCATAATTTCCCTCACGCGTTCAACGGGGACATCCATTTTTTCTGCAATTTCTTCAGCTGTAGGTTCACGTCCGTATTCTTGCAAAAGTTGACGTGAAACACGAATTAATTTGTTAATTGTCTCAACCATATGCACTGGAATACGAATAGTACGCGCTTGGTCTGCAATAGCGCGGGTAATTGCTTGACGAATCCACCAAGTGGCGTATGTTGAAAATTTATAGCCTTTGTTATAGTCAAATTTTTCAACTGCTTTAATTAAGCCCAAATTGCCTTCCTGAATTAAATCCAAAAACATCATACCGCGTCCTATATAACGCTTGGCAATGCTGACTACAAGGCGCAAATTTGCTTCTGCCAATTCTTTTTGGGCGTTGACATCGCCTTTTTCCATTCTTTTGGCAAGTTCAATTTCTTGTTGCGCAGTTAAAAGCGGTACGCGCCCAATTTCTTTTAAATACATTCTAACGGGGTCGTCGATTGTAACGCCTTCGGGAACTGAAACTTCAGCCCCTTCAGAAGAGGAAATTTTTTCGTTTTCTTCGCTAGGTGATAAATCCGTACTTACCAGCACAGATTCTCCTCTTCCCTCATGATCCTCAACTATTTCAACGCCTTGTTTTTCCAAATCAGCGTATATGTCCTCTAATTCAGCAGCCGCTATTTCTGCCGATAAATCCCCAAGCCTCTGCGTAGCATCAAATAATTCGCCTTGCGACAATTTGTAACCTTTTTTGGCAGCTTTGTCCAAAAGCATCGATACTATTTGAGAGCTACGATCTCCGCTTACCCCGGCTGTTTCTGAACCATTGGCACCGGCTTTTTCTGTTGTGACAGGAATTTTTTTCTCTGTTTTGACAGCTCCAGTTTTTTCTGCCATGCTGTAGCTCCTTTCATTTTACAAATTTTTATAAAATTATAATTCGCTGATTTCTTTTTTTATATTTAACGCCAGTTGCGTTTTTTCTGTGAAAGATTTTATATCGCCGGCTTGAAAAAATTTTTCGGCTTCTGTTAATTCTTGTTTGTACTTTTTTTTGAGTAACATTCGCTGCAGGATTTTTATTGAATCTTCAAACGCTTTTGTTTCTGAATCTTGCGGTAAATAAGTCCCAAGAATTTCGGCAATTTCAACATTTGCGTTTTCGCTCAAATTTTCGGCGGCGGTTAAATCGTTTGGCATTTTTTCTTCATTGCAACATTTTTCAATATAGTTTAAAATTTCTACATGAATGCTGATGAAATTTTCTTTGGGGACACATTCAAGGACGTAACTGCAAAGTTCCGGTTCGTACCAAAGTTTTTTGATAATGCTACTGCCACATTTGTGAATTAAAGAATTTCCGGCGACAGGATTTTTTTTCGGCGCGGCTTTATTTTTTTGTGAACGTGATAAAAATTTTCGCCATTCCTCAAAAATTAAATCTTCGTCAATCAAAAGCGCACCGGAAAATTTTTTCAGATATTCCTTTTGAATCACGGTATTTTTTAATTCACTGCAAACCGGAAATATTTCGCGCAGGACTTTAATTTTGCCGCCCAAAGTTGAAATATCTGAATGCTCCAAGTTGTACCGAAATTGATAATCTATTACGGGAGTAACATTTTTCAGCAACTGTTCAAAGGCGTCTTTGCCGTGTTTTCTAATAAATTCGTCGGGGTCTTTGCCGTCGGGAATGACAAGGATAAAAACTTCTGCGCCGGTATTTTTCATAATCGGCGTAGCTCTCACTGTTGCATTTTGCCCGGCGGCATCGCTGTCATAGCAAAAAATAATTTTCCGCGCATACCTTGACAAAAGTTTTGCTTGCTCCGCAGTAAAAGCCGTGCCCAATGACGCCACAACATTTTCAACGCCCGCGCTGAAAAGTGAAATTGCATCCATATAACCTTCAACAACTATTGCGGTATTTTTGGAAATTATCGCCTGCTTTGACTTGTCTAAGCCGAAAAGTAATTTGCCCTTGCTGAAAATTTCTGTTTCAGGCGTGTTTAAATATTTTGACGCATCTTTATCTTCAATTAAAATTCTGCCGCCAAATGCAACCGCTTTACCGGAAATATCAGAAATTGGGATAATTACCCTGCCGCGCAATCTGTCATAAATTCCATCGCCGCTTTTTTTTTCGATTGCAAGCCCCGCCTCCAATAATTGTTTTTCAGTGAAACCGCGTGCAGTAATTTTTTTTGTGAGAAAATCCCACGAATCCGGCGCGTAGCCAAGTTTAAAATCTTCGATAACTTTTTTTGTTATTCCACGCGCCTCAAGATATTTCCTGCCCTTTTCGCCTTCCTGCGTTTTCAAACAGTTATGATAAAAATCCCTCGCAGCCGAAGTTATTTTCAGCAAAAAATCTTTTTCTTGTTCAGTTTGAATTTCGGCGGAACTTTTTTTTCTGGACGGAATTTTTATACCTAAACGCTCGGCTTGCAACTTTACCGCGTCAAAGTAGCTGATATGTTCCATCTTTGAAATAAATTTGAAAACATTCCCGCCTTCGTGGCAACCAAAACAATAAAAAATACCTTTATCCGGCGAAACTGAAAATGAAGGGGTTTTTTCTTCGTGGAAAGGGCAGCACGCCCAAAATCGCCCGCCTTTCATTACAAGCGGTACATATCTTGAAACAACTTCATAAATATCCGAATTTTCCCTGACATTGTTTATAAATTCTTCAAACTCCGCACTTTCCACATTTTCACCTTCCGGCTTATATATTCCCTGTTGTTGCCAAATTTCCTTTTTTACGCTTTTAAGTTTTTCGGCGCACTTCAAAAAAAACTTGCAAAAAATCAAAAAGGCAAATATAATGTCAAAAAGTCGAGGTGATTTTTATGTTTAATAAAGCTGACGTAGTAGAAAATTATATTTTGGAACAACTTGCAAAACAGCAAGAAGGCTGGATTGAACTCAAGCGTACAGAATTGGCAGACAAAATAAGTTGTGCGCCTTCACAAATCAGCTACGTTTTGAGTACACGCTTCACGCATGACAGAGGCTACAGCGTTGAATCACGGCGCGGCTTGGGCGGTTACATTCGCATTACCGTTATTGCTTATCCCGATGACGAAAGAACTTTTTTGTATCGTGAAATGCTTGACAGAATTGCAAAAGATACGCCCTTTGAAGCTATAAAAACTATGTTGCAATTTTTAATTAAGGAAAAATATATTACACGGCGTGAAGGCGAAATTGTTGCTCGCACGATTTTAAGTCTTTACAACAGCGAAGACGAAGGCCAAATGACTTCTTCAGAGCGCGCCAAACTTACGCGCGAAATTTTTACAACTTTGGCTGATGTTACTTAATTTTTTTCGGCACATAATTTATAAGGCGGTCAGCCGCTTTTTTTTTGCGCCAAATATTCCAAATTTTTTTTAATCTGATATAATATCGAAGTTGATTTTAAAATAAGGTGGTGAAAAAAGTTGCAAGAAATTTTGAAAGAAATGCACGGTTGGATGGCAAATTATATGAAAAGTTTTTACAGCGATGATGAAGAAGTTCAGCAGGGAATTTTGATTAAAGAAAAACATACCGGCTACGTTACGGCGAATTGTATTGAGCTTGCCAAATTTTTAAATTTTTCTAAGCACGATACCGAGCTTGCAGAAATTATAGGCTTGTTTCACGACGTCGGCAGATTCCGGCAGTACAGCTTGTACAAAACTTTCAACGACGCTGATTCTGAAGACCACGCGGATTTGGGAATTACGGTTATTGAAGAGTTGGATTTTTTCAAAAAAATTCCTGCCGCAGATTATGAAATTGTGAAATTTGCAATTCAACAGCACAATAAAAAAACCGTCGCCCCTACCAATGACGAAAGAAAAATTTTATTCGCTAAGGTAATTCGTGACGCAGATAAACTTGATATTTACCGCGTGCTTGAGCCGTTCCTCGCGCAGGATAACGCCGATAAAATGCCAAAATTTATTAAGGGCAAAGCTCGCGCAGATGTCAGCCCGGATTTTGTCGAAAATTTTGTTACCGGCAAGCAAGCAGATTACAGAAAAATTCGTACCAACGGCGATAGAAAAATTGTCCGGCTTATGTGGGTTTACGATATTAATTTTGCGTGGACAATGAAAAAAATTGTGGAGCGCGGCTACATTGATAAAATTGTACAGAATCTGCCGCAAGATGAAAAAATTGCTGAAGGTGTAAAAAATCTGCGCGACTATGTAGAAAATTTTTGCAAAGGAGTTTGTAAATGATAAATTTTATTCAGCAGGAAATTGAAAACGATTTGAAGGAAGGCAAATACAAAAACGGAATTTTAACGCGCTTCCCGCCGGAGCCGAACGGCTATTTGCACATTGGACACGCCAAGTCAGTTTGCTTGAATTTCGGACTTGCAAATTATAACCACGGACTTTGCAACCTGCGCTTCGATGACACTAACCCTACAAAGG
>JAFSZS010000101.1 GCA_017455645.1 Selenomonadaceae bacterium
GCACGGGTATATTCTTAGCAATGGTGACCTTGGAGAGACTTGAACTCCCGACCCTTTGATTCGTAGTCAAATACTCTAATCCAGCTGAGCTACAAGGCCAAAATTTATGTGAAGTTGGTGGACCCACTAGGACTTGAACCTAGGACCGACCGGTTATGAGCCGGTTGCTCTAACCAACTGAGCTATTGGTCCGGTTGAACCGTTCGGTTGCCAACTTATTATCAAAAAAATTGGAGCGGAAAACGAGGCTCGAACTCGCGACCCCAACCTTGGCAAGGTTGTGCTCTACCACTGAGCTACTTCCGCAAGATTTATTTGGAGCGGAAAACGAGGCTCGAACTCGCGACCCCCACCTTGGCAAGGTGATGCTCTACCACTGAGCTACTTCCGCTTGTTAGCTGACCTTTCGTCAACTGACAGGGCGTATTATATTAGCTTATTTTTATTTTGTCAAGAAAATTTTGCTGAAACATTGCAGATATAATTTTTTTTGTGTACAATGTGCTAAAAATACGCGCAGTCAAGGAGGAATTTTTTTTGTTAAGACAAAGTAACCGTAAGCCAAACGAAATGCGCCCCGTAATTTTGCAACGCCGTTTTCAAATGTACCCGCACGGCTCCGCTTATATCGAAATGGGCAATACAAAAGTTATTTGCGCGGCAACCGTTGAGGATAAAGTCCCGCCGTTTTTGAAAGGAACCGGTACCGGCTGGATAAATGCCGAATATTCAATGTTGCCTTCAGCCCCAATTTTGCGCGCGCCGCGTGAAGTGAAAAAACTTAGCGGCAGGACGGCCGAAATTCAAAGATTAATCGGGCGCAGTTTACGAAATGTTACAGATTTGGCGGCGATTGGCGAACGTACCATAACCATTGACTGCGACGTAATACAGGCGGACGGCGGCTCGCGTACTGCGTCAATTACCGGCGCGTTTGTTGCACTTGTCGAAGCTTGCGAAACGATTTACGAAGTTGGAAATACTTTTCCCGTAAAAGATTTCGTGGCGGCAATTTCGGCGGGTATTTCTGCTGACGGCGAAAAATTTTTAGATTTATGTTATGAAGAAGATTCAACCGCGCTTGCAGATTGTAACGTTGTAATGACGGGCGCGGGCGAATTTGTCGAAATTCAAATTACCGGCGAAAAAAAATCTTTCACTCGCGCAGATTTTAATGAAATTTTAGATTTAGCTGAAACAGGTATCAAAAACCTTATTGATATACAAAAAGACACGCTCGGCAGAGATTTAGTCTGGCGAGTAGGAAGGGTTGGTTGAATGATGACCAAACAAATTGTTATTGCGACAAAAAATCTTGACAAGCTGCGCGAATTGGAAATTGCATTTGACGGCTTGCCGGTAGAAATTTTGTCATTGGCAGATATTGACGATTTCCCCGACGCTGTCGAAGACGGAAAAACTTTTGAGGAAAACGCCGAAATTAAAGCAAAATTTTTCAGCGAAAAAACCGGCTTGCCTTGCCTTGCAGATGATTCCGGCTTGGAAGTTGACGCGCTGGACGGCAGACCCGGCGTATATTCCGCACGTTTTGCCGGTTATCACGCGCACGACATTACCAACAATCAAAAACTGCTTGAAGAGTTGGCAAAAGTTGGAGCTGCAGAATCGCCCGCCGCTTATCATTGCGCTTTATGTTTCATTGACGGCAAAGGCAATAAAATTGTTACAACCGGTACTGTCAAAGGTACAATTAAAACCGTCGCGCAGGGTGAAGGCGGCTTCGGCTATGACCCCTATTTTTACATTGAAGACTCAAAAACCATGGCTGAACTTACAACTGAAGAAAAGGATTTGATAAGCCACAGAGGCGCGGCAATAAGGGATTTTGTGCCGAAATTTAAGGAGTGGTTGTCGTGTTCATCGGA
>JAFSZS010000102.1 GCA_017455645.1 Selenomonadaceae bacterium
GAGTAGGGAGTAGGGAGTAGGGAGTAGGGAATAGGGAATAGTTTTTTCTAATTTCTAATCACTATCCACTACTCCCTATTGGCTATTCCCTATTGGCTATTCCCTAAATAAGGGCAAATTTTATTCAGCGGACAATCCTTACATTTTGGACTGCGCGAAGTGCAAATTAATCGCCCGTGCCAAATCAGCCAATGGTGCGCGTCAGCCCATTTTTCTTTTGGAATAATTTTTTGTAAGCCGAGTTCAACTTCAAGCGGAGTTGTACCTTCGGCTAATTTTGTGCGATTGGCGATTCTGAAAACGTGCGTATCAACCGCAATAGCCGGAGTTTTAAAGGCAACGCTTGTAACAACGTTTGCAGTTTTGCGCCCGACGCCCGGCAACTTTATTAATTCGTCAAAATCGCTTGGAACTTCGCCGCCGTAATTTTTTAGCAGCATTTCGCTTGTTGCCAAAATATGTTTCGCCTTCGCTCGAAAGTAGCCGCAAGGTCTGATAATTTCTTCAAGCCGCACTTGCCCAAGTTGTAAAATTTTTTCAGGCGTGTTTGCAACGGGGAAAAGTTCAGCCGTTACGATATTAACGCGCTTATCAGTACATTGCGCCGACAAAATTACCGCCACCAACAATTCAAATACTGAATCAAATTTTAATTCGGGAATTGCGCCCGCGTATGTTTCTTCCAAAATTTTTAATTCTTCAAGTTTAAAATCTTCCATTGCTACTCCTGCGCGAAAACTAATTCCAAATACGGCAATTCTTTAAATCCCAAATTTTTATAAACTTTCAACGCGCTTAAATTTTCGTGTTCAGTTTCAAGGCGTAAAATTTTATTGGGGTAAATTTCTTTGACGTATTCAATAAATTTTGAACCGTAGCCGCGCCCTCGATATTCCGGCTCAATGAAAATATCTTCAATCCAAATGCATTCGCCGCCAAATTCGGTTGAATAACTTTTTGCAAGCATTCCGTAACCGATAATTTTTTCATCTGCCAAAAATACAAAGCCTTCAATAAAATTGGAGCCGCCCAAACAATTTTCAATATTCGCCGCAAAAATTTTTTCAGAGCCGTTGGTTATCACTGCCGCCGAATTGTAAAAAGTGCGCATCATTTTTAAAACTGCCGCTGTATCTTCGCGCAGGATTTTTCTTATCTTAAACATTTTAATTTGTCAAACTCCGTACCGGCGCGGGGATTCTGCCGCCGCGTGCAATAAACGCCTCTGAACTGAAATTATTTTTCACGGGAACAATAGGACAATAGCCCAACAAGCCGCCGTATTCTACAACATCACCAACTTTAGCATTTGGTACAGGGATAATTCTAACCGCCGTAGTTTTATTGTTGACAACGCCAATAGCCGCCTCGTCCGCAATTATCCCGCTGATTGTAGCCGCGCTTACATCGCCCGCAACCGCTATCATATCTAAACCGACGCTGCAAACGCAAGTCATAGCCTCCAACTTTTCAATAGAAAGACTTCCTGCATTTACGGCGGCTATCATTCCTTCATCTTCACTAACCGGAATAAACGCCCCGCTTAACCCGCCGACGTGCGAACTTGCCATTAAACCGCCTTTTTTAACCGCGTCATTCAAAAGAGCAAGCGCGGCAGTTGTACCGGGCGCACCGCAACTTTCCAAGCCCATTTCTTCCAAAATTCTTGCAACAGAATCACCGACGGCGGGAGTTGGTGCTAAAGATAAATCGACAATTCCAAATTGTACGCCCAACCTGCGCGACGCCTCCTTTGCAACAAGTTGACCAACGCGGGTAATTTTAAACGCAGTCTTTTTAATCGCCTCTGCAATTTCGGTAAAATTTGCGCCCTTTAAATCTTCAAGCGCGTGTTTGACAACGCCCGGACCTGAAACGCCAACATTTATAACTGTATCAGCTTCTGAAACGCCGTGAAACGCGCCCGCCATAAAAGGATTATCATTCGGCGCGTTGGCAAAAATTACCAACTTTGCACAACCAACAGCTTGTTTATCCCGCGTAAGTTCGGCGGTACGTTTGATAATTTCGCCCATTTCCCGCACGCAGTCCATATTAATTCCCGCCTTGGTTGACGCAAGATTTACACTGCTGCAAACTAAATCAGTTGCCGCCAATGCTTGAGGAATTGACTCAATCAAAATCTTGTCGCCGTTCGTAAAACCTTTCTCAACAAGCGCAGAAAAGCCGCCAATAAAATTTACTCCAACTTCTTTTGCGGCTTTATCCAAAGTTTCAGCTATTGGTACGTAACTTTCAGTTTTGCAAGATTCGGCGGCTATTGCAACGGGCGTAACAGAAATTCTTTTGTTGATAATCGGTACGCCGTATTCTGCCTCAATATCTTCACCCGTCTTAACCAAAAATTCGGCAGTCTTTGTGATTTTATCGTAAACATTGCGGCAAAATTCGTGAAGGTTGGGATGCGCACAATCGCGCAGGGAAATTCCCATTGTTATTGTACGCACGTCCAATTTATTTTCGGTTATCATTCGGTTAGTTTCCAAAATATCTTCAATGGTTATCAAATTGTCAGCCTCCTCAAAAATTTTTACAATTCTACCAAAAAATGTTTCAATGTCAAATTTTCGCCGGCTTAAATTTATTTTCCGCCCATTCTTCAGGCAAGCCTTCAACCAAAATTACGGGGCATTCTGCATTTTCTTTAACGTAACTTGCAACACTGCCGAGCCCTTCCTTGTTGAAACTGCCAAAACCTTGCGCGCCCATTATAATTGTATCGCATTGTTCATAATTCGCAACGTCAACGATACTTTCGCCCGGGTCTCCAATTTCCACGCGAATTTTTGCCCTAAGACTGCGCGGGATAATTTCTTCCATTAATTCAGACAAAAGATTATAAGCCGCCGCGTTCAATTCTGCCGGAATGTAGCCACTTAAGCTGACCTGTTCAAACGCCGAAATTTCCTTGTCCATTTCAACGCACGTCAGCAAAGTTATTTGGGCGTTATGATTTTCGGCAAGTTTTACAGCCTCCAACGCCGCCTTAAAAGCCTGCCCTGAACCGTCCGTAGGTACTAAAATATGTTGCAATTTTTTTTCTGCAGGTTTTTCAATTTCAGAAACTTTTTCTTCGGCAGGTACATTAGATAAAATTTCTGCGCGACTTTTTTCAAATCGCAAACTAAATAAAATCGCCACAATTCCAATATAAAATAAAAATTCTCCAACTTCAGCAGTGATTGAAGTTAAACTCGCGCCGCGCTGAATTATATCCCGCGTGAAATGAAATTGCCACGTCAAAGGGAAAATGTGCGCCAAACTTACAACCCAACTTGATAAATGGTCCAGTGGTGAAGTTACGCCGCCAAAAATAAAGCCGCCGGGGATAAATAAAATCATTCGGCTTGAGGCAATACCGGGATTCGCCGCCGTCCAGCCCATAAATACGCTTAACATTCCGATTGTTATTGCCATTAACAATTCAATAATTAAAAATTCTATCAGCCGACCGGAAAAAACTAAATCGCCCCAAACTCTCAAAACTGCCAAGCCCAAAAACATTGAAACTACCAAACAAAATACATAAGGCGTCAACCGCCCGATTAAGTCAAAGGGCGTACCGTTCAATAGCATTCTTTCATATCTGTTTGAAAGGCGAAGGCGCGGCACCATTCCTATTGTTGCGAAAGTGAAAAACATTGCGCCGAAGAAAAATAAAAAGCCCTGCGTTGTTGCGTTTGAAGTGGAGCCGGAAGGATTAAACAAATTGCGCGTGTTCAAACTCAAGCCGCTTGAACTTGAACTGCCGCTTGCAATGGCGTTTTCTATTGCAACAATTTCATTCAACGCGCCCTTAATATCTGCAGTTTGCGCGGTATTGGTGTTGTCATAAAAAACACCGATAGGCGCGGCGTCCCCGCTGTAACGATTCTTTTCCAATTCTTGCGGCAGGTAAACCACTGCAATAACTTGATCTCTGTAGCAAAGTATTTCGGGATTTACCGGCGAATTTATAATACTTGTAACTTTCATATATTCCGAGGCGTCAATTTTATTTATAAGTTCGCGGCTGTAACGGGAATTATCTAAATCAATGACTGCAACCGGCGCATCTTTGCTGAAATTGCCGGAAAGTAAAACAGATAAAACCACGCTGATAACCATTGCAACCATTATGCAAACTTTTTCATACGGCATACCTTTACCGCTGAATAAAAATTTTACTTCGTCCAACAAAGATTTTTTAAAGCCCATAATGATTCTCCTAATTTAAATCAACGCGGACAGTTTGCCCTGCCAAAACGTCACTGTCAGGCGAAATATAAATTCTAACTTGAAACGCCGATAAATCAGACTGCCCTTTTTCGCGGGATTGTTTTAAATCTGCAAAGCCGGGAGCTTGCGTCAAAAGGCGAATTGTACCTTTAATTTCTTTATCGTCAGCGATTGTGCGGCAGGTAATTTCGTCGCCTTCGCGCAGTTTTACGGCTTGTTCTTCAGAAACGTAAATATCATAATAAATTCGGCGCGTCTCAAGCAAAACTACAGGAACATTTGGGGAAATCATTTCGCCCTGTTTGCTAAGTACGCTGATAATTTTTCCGTCTTCGGGCGCGTGCAAAGTCAAACGGCTTTTTGCAATTTCCAATTCTTGCAGTTGAATTTCCAAAGATTTTTTTGACTGATTGAGGGCGTCAATATCGTTTTCAACATTTCGAGCCGCGGCGCGTTCCTGTTCGATTGTCGGCAAGCTCAAATTATTTGTATAGCCTGTATCGACGCCGCCCGCCAAAAGTCTCTCCAGTTGCTGTTCCTGATTTTGAACATTAGCCCGCGCAACATTCAAAGTCATTATTGCATCGTCGAGTTGCGCCTTTGCTATTGCGCCTTCGTTTACTAAAGTTGCTTTTCGATTATAATCAATTTCGGCGTTTCTTAGAGTTGCTCGCGCAGAATTTACAAGGGCGCGTTGGGCGTCAATTTGTCTGAAAGATTGTTGTTCATCGTTTGAAACTTTGAACAGGTTAATATTCATACTGCCGGAAGTAGATTTAATTTGCGCGTCGAGTTGTGCAATTTGTGTTTTTAATTTTTCAATAGATAAATCTGTATCAGTCGGATCCAATTCCATAACAATTTCACCGGCTTTAACGTTTTGCCCTTCTTTTACAGCCTCGTTAATCATTCTGCCGCCGACTGAATCGAACGCCAATTTAATTTGCTCTGCAGTCAAAATGCTGTCTTTTTTTTCTGCGCCCAAAATTATTGCGTCGTTGCCGGTGTACATCAGTACAAGCCCGCTGATTATGAATACAACAATTAAAAAAATCCCTGCCTTCTGTGCTTTTTTTCGTGAGTTCATTACCAACACTCCTTCTTTGAATAAATTATTGTGCTTGATAAAATTTTAACACCGTTTTTAATGTTGTCAAAAATAAAAAATAATAACCATTCAGAATAAAAATTATACAAAGAAAGAATTTTCTTTTTTGCCGCGCCGTCATTAAAATATATGGAGTTTTTTTTCAGGAAGGGAGAAATTTTTAATGTCACAACCCGTAACGACAAACCCGCTCATAATTATGTGCATTAATATGACGGTTGTATTTGTCGTGTTAGTTTCTTTGAGTTTTTTAATTAAGCTGATTCACGCAATCGACCCGACAAAACAGCCGGAAGTTAAATCTGATGACAGCGAACACGAAGAAGACGCCGCCAAAGAAACCGCGGCTATAATTTCAAAATTACAAGAAGAAAAATCCGCGCCCGTTGTCGAAGAGGGAATATCGCCGGAAATTATCGCAGTCATAACCGCGGCAATAGCAAGCTGCGGCGTTTCCGGACAAGTTCGCGCAGTTCACGTTGTCAATAACAGTAATTCAACGTGGCGTCAAAATTCGCCCAATAAAATTTTGTCGAAAAAGTAAGGGGGGGGGATTGAGTTGGAATTTTTTGACGCATTTGCAGTATCGCTTCAATCAGTTTGGAATGACAGCGGCTTTTCAGCTTTTACGCCCGGCAACGGGATTATGATTATCGTTGGACTTTTACTTTTGTACATGGCGTTTGTAAAAGAATTTGAGCCGCTTTTACTTGGACCAATCGCCTTTGGCTGTATTTTGGCGAATTTCCCCAACACGGGATTTTTCGGCGAAGAAATGAACATTATGCAAGCAATTCGTTTTGGTATCAACTACGAAATTTTCCCGCCGTTAATCTTTTTGGGTATTGGCGCAATGACTGACTTTGGACCGCTTTTAGCTCGCCCTTCAACTTTACTTTTGGGCGCGGCGGCGCAAATCGGCGTTTTCGTTGCACTTGCCGGCGCAATGATTGTAGGCTTCGATATTAAAGAGGCGGCGGCAATAGGAATTATCGGCGGCGCAGATGGTCCTACTTCGATTTACCTTGCAATTAAACTTGCCCCGCACCTTTTGGGCGCAATAGCCGTTGCGGCGTATACTTATATGTCACTCGTGCCAATGATTCAGCCGCCAATTATGAAGGCGTTGACAAGTCAAAAAGAGCGTGAAGTTGTTATGCAGGAATTGCGCACTGTTACAAAATTTGAGCGCGTAGTTTTTCCAATAGTTGTAACAATTTTTATCAGCTTGTTACTGCCGCCAATCGCCGCGCTTTTAGGTATGTTAATGCTCGGTAATTTATTCCGTGAAAGTGGCGTAACCGACAGATTAAGCGATACCGCGCAAAATTCACTTTGTAACATTGTAACAATCTTTTTGGCAACCGGTACAGGTATGATGATGAACGCGGACGACTTTTTGAAGGCTGATACACTTTTGATAATTTGCTTGGGACTTGTAGCATTTATGGGCGGTACTGCCGGCGGCGTCATTTTCGGTAAAATTATGTGCAGAATGTCAAATTGGACAGTCAATCCGCTTATCGGCTCGGCGGGCGTTTCTGCCGTTCCAATGGCGGCGCGTGTCAGTCAAATTGTCGGTATGAAGTCTAAGCCCGGCAATTATCTTTTAATGCACGCAATGGGACCAAACGTGGCAGGCGTTATCGGTACGGCGGTTGCTGCCGGTACGATGTTAGCAATGCTGAAATAGTTTAACATAAAGATTTTTCAAGCTCGCGCAGGCGGGCTTTTTTTATTTCTTAAAATTTCATTAGAAATGGCGGCGTTGAATTGACAATGCAAGATTTTAGCAATTATAATTTTTTTGTATAAATGGGCGGTTGTTTTTTGAAAAGGAGGAATTTTTATGAGCGGGCTTTTTGATATTCAGCGTTTCGCAGATGATATTTACGGCACTATTATTGATGATAAAATCAAAAACACCGTTAGTGGTATTGCAATTTACGCATTAGGTAGAAATGACAGTATTTACAATTCCGGAGCAAATGTAACAATCTATGGCGGCGACGGAGATGATACTATTCTCAATCAATACGACACATTTTACAATCACGAGGTAATAATCAACGGAGATAACGGTAATGAC
>JAFSZS010000103.1 GCA_017455645.1 Selenomonadaceae bacterium
CTATTACGAAGGAGAAATTTTGTTTGAACAGGGAATTTTATGACAACGAAAGAGAAATTGATTTAACAGAGCAGAAAGATTTACACCGACGCGAAAAAAAAGTTTCATGGGCGCGGGTAGGAGTATTTTTGGCAACGGTTGCAAGTTTTGCCGTCGGTTACGATTATTACAAGGAAGGATATTGGGGCGCGGCAGTTTTATTTTTAATTTTTTTACGAATTGTAAGCTACCACAATGAAATTAAAAATCGCCAAAAATTTTTAACAAGTCGGCTGAATGTTTTAAATTCGTACATAGTGCGGGCGCGCGGTACTTGGCGTAAACGTTCGCAGGACGGCAGCCACTATTTAAAAAATGACAGACCGCAAGACGTCGATTTATACATTTTCGGCGCAGGTTCAATTTTCCAGTACATTTGCGCGGCAAGAACTAAACGCGGGCGCGACAGATTGGCAGAATCACTTTCACCCTTGCCGCCAAAAGATTTTTCAGAAATTAGGACGCGTCAACACGCCGTGGCAGAATTATTACAACGCCCGCGCCTTTCACTGGATTTGGAAGCCTACGCGCGGCTTATGCCCAACAATCACGATACAACCGAATTAATAAAAGCAGTTGAAGAGCCTTTGCCGCCTTCCAACAAAATTTATTTACTGCGATTTTTGCCGCTGCCTATTTTTTTACTGCAATGTTTTTTGACTTACAAAGAAATTTTGGATCCGCTGTTGTTGCCGGTAATACCTTTCGTCTCACTGATAACGGCGTTTGCAATGTTGCGGCGCACTTCAGAATTATTAAAGCCGTTGCAAATGTTTTCAAAAGAATTAAAACTTTATCAAGCAATTTTTGAGCGGCTGGAAAGTACAGACTTCAGCTCGCGCGGCTTAACAAAAATTCGTGACGCTTTAACTGATGAAGTTTCGGCGGCTGAAAAATTAAAATTGTTATCGCTGATTGTAAAAGTTGTGAATGCGCGGAAAAATCCCGTGGCTTATGTTTTGGGCAATTCGTTATTTTTGTTGGATTTTTTCTGCGCGGCGGCTTTTTTGAGTTGGAGAGCAACGGCGGCTAATCATTTGCGGCAGTGGTTAGATGCATGGTCGGAGGCTGAAGTTTTAATGTCTTTTGCGTCGATAGGGCAAACGCGCGATACTTACTGCTTCCCAAAACTTTTGGACGGCGATAAACCCAGAATCAAGGCGAAAAATTTAAGCAGTCTTTTAATTGCCGATAAAAAAGCCGTGGAAAACAGCGCAGATTTACGCGCAAGCACAACGATTATTACCGGCGCAAATATGTCGGGAAAAACTACTTGGATAAGAACTTTGGCAAGCGCGGTACTTTTGGCGTACGCGGGCGCGCCTGTTTGTGCTGAAAGTTTTTCTGTAAGCAGAATGGCGATTTTTACTTCAATTCGTGTCAATGATGACATTTCGCAGGGTATGTCTACTTTCTACGCTGAACTTTTGAGGATTAAGGCAATGATTGAGTACAGCGAAAAAAAATTGCCAATGCTGATTTGCATTGACGAAATTTTTAAAGGTACAAATGAAAATGACAGGTTGCTGGGCGCACGCGAGGCGATTAAACGTTTGACGAGTGAACGCAGTATCACTTTGGTTACAACGCATGACTTTGAACTTTGTGAAATGACTTCGCCCAATGACACGCCAATTTTCAATTCGCACTTCCAGGAATATTATGAAGGCGATAAAATTAAATTTGATTTCAAACTGCGCGAGGGACGCTGTACAACTACGAACGCAAAATATCTTTTGAAAATGACGGGGATTTTGATTGAGTGAAAATTTTTGCAGGCTACGATTTTTTTAATGGCGCGCCAATTTTTAATTCGCACTTTCAAAAATCCTGCGCGGGCAGTAAAATTAATAAAAATTTTTGAGGTGGTTTAAATGGACAACAAGCCGGTTATGATAATCGTTGCGGCGGTTGCAATAGCAGTTTTTATTTTTGGCGGTTTTTACAATTCTTTGAACAGCGCGAAAATCGAAGTTGAAACGCAGTATTCGCAAATTGAAAACCAAATTCAGCGTCGCGCAGATTTAATTCCAAATTTAGTTTCGACTGTCAAAGGTTATATGCAGTATGAAGAAAGAGTTTTAACTGAAGTTACAGAAGCACGCACAAAAATTTTGAACGCCGGAACGCCCGAAGCCAAAAACGCGGCTGACGGCGAATTGACGGCGGCTCTCGGACGCTTAATCGCTGTTTCTGAAAATTATCCCGCGCTTAAATCTGATACACATTTTACTGAATTAATGCGGGAAATTTCCGGCTCTGAAAACAGAATCGCCGTTGCCCGCCGTGATTATAATTCCGCAATTCGTGAATACAATTTGGAAGTTGAAAATTTCCCCGGCAATATCTTTGCAAAGATTTTTGGCTTTAAATCAATGAATCAATTTGAAGCGGCAGAATCTGCGCACGAAGTACCGCAGGTGAGCTTTGAATGAAAAAAAATTATCAGCCGGTTATAATCTTTGCAACTTTGGCGGCAATTCTTGTAGTTTCGGTACAAATTTTGACAAGTGTAACTGCCGCCGAAATTCCGCCCGCTCCAACTGAAAATATTTACGTTTCAGATTACGCCAAAATGATTGACGATTCAACCAAAAATCAAATTCTGGAAATTGGCGGCGAACTCGATAAAAAGTACAAGGCGCAAATTGCAGTTGTAACAATCGACACGCTCGGCGATTCAAGCATTGAAGATTACGCCAATAAACTTTTCAGAAATTGGGGGATTGGCGATAAAAATTTAAATAACGGCGTCTTGCTTTTAATTGCGAAGGAAGACCGCAAATTTAGAATTGAAGTTGGTTACGGGCTTGAGGGCGCAATTACCGACGGCTACGCGGGCGAAATTTTGGACGGTATGAAAAGTTATTTCCGTGATGAAAATTATTCTGCGGGCGTCTTGCAAGCTTACAGCATTTTAGCAAAAAAAGTTTATGAAGAATACGGCGGCGAAATTCCCGAAAATATCAAAGTTGAAGATACCGAGGATGAATGGGGCTTCATTGAAGTTACACTTTTTCTGTTGGGTTGCGGTGTTGTTTTGTCGATTTTTTTACAAATTTTGTACGTGATTATAGTTGCCGTGTTTTATATCGTGAATGTGGCAGTTTACGCCGTAACAGGCGGGCGTCATGGTACTTTGAATTTAAAAAAAGTTGCCGATCGTGTACCAATAGAAAGAAAGAGTTTTTCTAGTATTTGGTGGCTCGGCGGCCTTGCGGGAAAGCTCAAGCGAGTCGCCGGTAAAGTCTGCGATATCCTGCACCTCGCCGACGGTGTAGTTATGGGCGAGGATGATCGCCTCGCGCCGCTTCTTCAACTCCTTGATCTC
>JAFSZS010000104.1 GCA_017455645.1 Selenomonadaceae bacterium
CACATAATTTCTGCGCGCGCGTCATAACTTTTTGGATTAAGCCGCAGGATATTTGCATTGTGCATAACTGTTTTCAAAAGTCCCTCGGCGATTGAGTCGGTAAGTTGCATGTTGCCGCCGTTGGTAAAATATCTTTCCATTGTATGCATCATAATATCAACGCAGCCCGCCGCCGTCTGATAATCCGGCAAAGTTATTGTAAGTTCGGGATTCATAATCGCAAATTTTGGGCGTGCAAGGGCGTCGCCGAAGCCGCGCTTTTTCTTTGTTGCTTCATTCAGAATAACAACGTTACGGCTCATTTCACTGCCCGCCGCCGAAATTGTCAAAATTGAACCGACCGGTAATGACGCCCGCGGCTGTCTTTTATGCTCAAAAAGTTCCCAAACATCTTCTTTCGGCTCGGCAAGCGCAAAAGCTATCGCCTTAGCTGAATCAATGACACTGCCGCCGCCTACCGCCAAAATAAAGTCTACTTGATTCAACGTACCCTGCGCGAAGCCGGTACGCACTTTATCTAAGTGAGGATTAGGTACAACGCCGCCCAATTCCACGTGAAAAAGTCCCGCCTCGTCCAAAAGTTGTTTGACGCGCCCGATTAAACCGGATTTAACCGCGCTGCCCATTCCATAGTGAACCAAAACACGCTTGCCGCCGTACTTTTGAATTAAAGTTCCAACGCTTTTTTCCGCGCCGCGCCCAAAAATTATTCTTGTTGGAGTGTAATATTCAAAATTGTGCATTCTCAACCGCCCTTTCAATTTTTGTTTCAAGTCTAACAATTTATTTTTGCGCAGTCAAGTTGCAATATTTTTGCCCTGAAACTGAAAAAATTTGACAATCAGCCAAACTTTTAAATTTATTTTCAGATTGTAAAGGTTGACGAAATAAAATTTTGTAGCTATAATTTCAGTATAAATGATTTTTGAAAACAAAAAAGGCGGTCGATTTTTAGCAAGCTCGACCCGCCCTTAATAATAGATTTGGGTTATTTTGCCGGTTTTACGGCTTTTTTTGTTGCAAATTTTTAGTTGAACAACGAGATAATGTTAGCGATGAGGCTGGCAGAGGAAATTGCAATACTAATCCACTCATACTTTGTCACCGTTACCACCTCCCTTCGCAGGGAGAGCCGATAACCGACCGCCTAATCTCTAACGCAGTATAACAGAATAATTTCAGATTGTAAAGGTTGACGAAATAAACTTTTGTAGCTATAATTTCAGTGTAATGATTTTTGAAAACGAAAAAGGCGGTCGATTCTTAGCAGCTCGACTCGCCCCCGAATATTAAGTTCTACTAGGTGCGCCGCGACTGTCTGCGGCTTTTTTCTTTCTAACTCTAGCTAAGATTTGAAATGACAGCAGCAATAAGGTTGGCTACGTTCAAAGCAAGGTTAATACAGTCAATCTTCCTCATGCATATCACCCCCCTTTGCGGGGGAAAGCCGACAATCGTCCGCCTTTACGCACGCAGTATAACAAAATAATTTCAGATTGTAAAGCAGCGATTTTAACTTGATTTTTTTGCAATTCGTGATATAATACGCAAGCTTGAGTTTAGAAACTTTAGCACGGAAGTTTTTTAGTATGTAAGGAGATTTTTTTAATTGCTTTTGAAGACAAAACACTCGTATGCAAGGACTGCGGCAAAGAATTCATCTTCAGCGCAGGCGAACAAGAATTCTACGCAGAAAAAGGATTTGAAAACGAACCTACCCGTTGCCGTGACTGCCGCGATAAACGTCGTCGTAACCGTGACGGCGGCGAGCATCGCCAAATGTTTACCGTAGTTTGCGCAGATTGCGGCAAAGAAACAGAAGTTCCTTTTGAACCCAGAAACGAGCGTCCGGTTTACTGCCGCGATTGCTTCTCCAAACACCGTCAAGCCAGAGCGTAAAAGGCAAATCGGCGGTGTGTACGAGTTCTTCTACATATATTTTGCCGATAAATATGGTGTACTCAAAGTCCGGGAGTTTCTCGGACTTTATTTTGTTTTAGGGGGGCGTTAAAAATTTCTTACATATTTTTTAAACTGTTGAGTAAAATAATTTGCGCGTTGCCTTTCAATTTCGCTTTAAAATTAGGTTACGCGCTTGCAAATTTTTTGTGGCTCTTCCTTCCCAAAAAAAGAAAAATCCTTGCACGTGAAAATATAAAAAATTGTTTGAACCTTGACGAAAAAGAATCTGCGCGAATAGCAAAAATCAGCGCGGTAAATTTCGGCTCAATTTTTATCGAGGTTTTAAGTTTTCCCGTACTGAAAAATAAAATGCAAGAGCACGTGAAAATTATAGGCTTGGAACATTTGAAAAATTATATCGCCTCAACCGACAGGAACGGGCGCGGCGCAGTCATTATGACAAGTCACAGCGATAATTGGGAGCTGATGGGCGGCGCGTTTGCCCAAAATGGTATACCGCTTGTTGGCGTGGCGAAAAAGCAACGTTCCGCCGGTACTGATAAATTTATGAATGAATACCGCACGCTAATTGGAATGCACATAACTTACCGAAGCGGCGTTCGTGAAATGTACCAACTGCTTGACGAAGGACACTTTATCGGCTTGATTATGGATCAGGACGTTGGGCGAAAAGATGGCGTTGTTGTAAAATTTTTTAATCGTGCTACAAATTACGTTACGGGCGCAGCGTCAATGTCAAGATTTAAGGGCGTTCCAATTTTCCCGGCTTTCATGCACAAAAATTCTGACGGTACACATACTTTGGAAATTCAGCCGCCGCTGTACGTTGAAAAAACTGCAGACAAACGCGCAGATATTTATAAAATGACTCAACATTTGGCAACTTTGACAGAAAATCACATTCGCAAATATCCTGAAGAGTGGTTTTGGCTGCACGACCGCTGGAAGTCAATGCGCACTGATTTTACACCGGAAGAAGTTGCAGAGCTTAACAAAAAAATTTTGGCAAATTAAAAAGCCGCCCAAAGATTTTTCCTTGAGCGGCTTTAAATTGTTTCAAGTCAATTAATCAGCCGAAATTTTCAAAGTAAGCATAAGCCTTAGCTGCCATTTGCTGTTGACTTTGGAAAGAGCGGTCGTTGTAATCTTGAAAACCTGTTGGACCAAGCGCGGAATAATCGCCAATTTTTGAACCTTGATATTGATCATCTTGTTGCATAATTCCGGAAATTGCCTCAACTGAAGTTTCCAAAGTTTCACGGCTTGTGCGGCTCAATTCGCCGTTACCAATTTTTGATTCTGTGCCGAAATTTGAAACCGTCATGGGCTCGCGGGCTGAATACATTCTTTCGCCAACTGCCGTTTCGCCGTAATTAATCGCTTGACGATTGTTTTGCATCATCGTCGTATCAAATGAGCCGAAAAGTTGCGCATGTTGAATAACATTTTCGCCCGGCTTAAGGCTTGCATTTTGAATTACATTTTGCACCGGCATTATCGGCGTACTGATATTTGCACTGTGAACCATCTTAATCCCTCCCTAGAAAAATTTCCCAACAAAACTAGCACTTTTATTTTAGCACGCATTTTTTTTATTGGCAACTTTCATCCTATGAAAAAAATATCGACAATTTTTTTAAAAATCTTTACACTTTTTCAAAACTCCGGTAAAAAAATTTTATCGGGGCTTTTTTTATGGTATTATAAAAAAAATTTTTCGTTTTGGAAAGGGTAAAACAATGAATATAAATAAAAAAATTTTTCAAGGCTGGGATATTTTGAAAACCGGGCGGCGTTCAGATTTCGTGATTATAATCGTCATTACCATAATTTTTTTGTCGATTATTGCGCTGAATGTACGCCTGATTTTTCAAATGACTTCCAATCAAACTGAAGAAATTGGCAGAATGCAACTTGAAACTATTCGCGCAGATTTACAGGGCGCAATAGCGAACGCAGAAGGCGTTACAATGAGAATGGCGATTGAGTCAGAAAAAATGCTAAGTTCCGGCGCGTCGCTTGCCGAAATTGAAAATTTTTTCTACCAACAAAAAGCCGAGCAGTACGCAATTACAAAGGGCGTTTGCTTTAATGTTTACATTACCACAAAAACTTGGACGATTATACCGGATTTTGATTTTCCGGAAGATTATCACGCACCGGAGCGGCTCTGGTACAAGGGCGCGCTTGAAAATCCCGACAAAGTTTATATAACCAATCCTTACATTGACGCCGCCGGTCACGGTATTTGTTTTACTATGTCGAAAATGCTTGACGACGGCGAAACGGTTGTCGGGCTTGATTTTAATTTTTCTGACGTTCAGCAGTCGATTTTGAAAATGAGTACCACGAGCGACAGGACGGCTTTAATTGTTACAAAAAGCGGTATGATTATCGGCTACACTGATATGACTTTGGTTGGAGAAAAAATTTCTCAAAAGTTGCCGGATTATGAAAGTATTTTAATGCGCGTTGTTCAATCCAAAAATCACGAAAGTTTTACCGCGCAACTTGACGGCAAGGAAAATACAATTTTCAGCAGTGAAACAAATAACGGTTGGTACATGATTCTTAGCGTTGACAACGAGGCTTTTTACAGCGAAAGTTACCGCCAAATTACTTTCACGACGATTTTAAGTTTGGTAATGATGCTTGCGATAATTTTTTTCTATCTTAACGCAATGAGAAACGGCTTGCAAGCTGAAAAAGCCCTGCGCGTCAAGGAAGAATTTTTGTCCAATCTTTCAAAAGAATTGCGGACGCCCTTGCACAACATTTTAAATTTATCAAGTGAAAAAGTTTTGGAAGGCGATACAGATTCTGCCGAAACTGCCGCGCAAGTTCGAGAATCTGCGCTGAAACTTTCTGATATGCTGGACAATCTTTTTTCTTTTTCAACGATTGTAACGAGCGATAAAAATATTTTAGCCGACGATAAAAATTTTCAAGAACAGGAATTGGCAAAAGTCAGCCGTTACGCCCGCCTTGGGATTATCACGGTGTTAATTGTTGTAATGTTTTTGAGTTTGGGAATTTGCGTAAAAACCACAATCAACTGGGGAAATACCGCAATGAAGGGCGAAGTTGACACGTACGAGCACCAACTTTCAAATTGGGTTGAGAATCAGCGCAGTATTTTAAGTATGTTTGCAAACACAATAGCCGAAAATCCCGAGCTTATGGAAGATTATCCCGCCGCCGTGGAATTTCTGAATAAAATTGCGAAACATTACCCCGAAATTTCAGTTTGCTATATGGCTAATCCTTACAAAGAACATCAGGTAATTATGAATAACGGCTGGGAATCGCCCGACCCAAATTGGCGCGTCGAGCAACGCCCGTGGTACATTGACACCGGCAAAAGTGAAGACAATTTCAACGTTTCCGCGCCTTACTATGACGATCAAACAGGCGGCTATTGCGTTACACTTTCGCAGATTGTTTACGGCAAGAACGAAGAATTTTTGGGAATTTTTGCCATTGATTTTTATCTGGATAAATTAACTCAAATTTTGGGCGAAAGTTACACAAAAACCGGCTACGCTTTTCTTGTTGACAGGAACGGAATTATCATTAACCACCCCAACAACAATTACCAAATGTCGGTAAGCAGAATGACAGATGTTTTTGGCACTGAATACCAACAAGTTTATTCCGGCGAAAGAGTTTACACGCTGAAAGATTTTTCCGGCAATTATGTTGCTTGCCTTGCCAAAAAAAATCCCACTTCCAATTTTACGGTTATTGTCGCGCAGAGTTTTTTTGATACTTACGGGAATATTTTTTTGCTTGGGATAATTTTTGTAATTTTGTTGGCAATTTCTGTTGGAATTGTAGGCTACTTGATAAGCCGCCTTTTGCGTTGGCAGGATTCGGTTAATCGTCAATTAAAATCTGCTTCTGAAACTGCGGTTGCCGCCAATCAGGCAAAGTCTCAATTCTTGGCGCAAATGTCGCACGAAATACGCACGCCTATTAACGCGGTACTCGGTATGAATGAAATGATTCTGCGCGAAAGTAAAAGCGATGAAATTTTGGACTACTCAACAAATATTCAAAGCGCGGGAAAAACTTTGTTGACGCTGATAAATTCCATTCTGGATTTTTCAAAAATCGAAGACGGCAAAATGGAAATTGTACCCGTGCGCTATGACATTGTATCTTTGATTGACGATCTTACAAATATGATTTCTGAACGCGCCCGCAAAAAAGGATTAGTCTTTAACACGGAAATTGATTCAGGGCTTCCTGTGAGCCTCTACGGCGACGACGTACGCCTTAGACAAGTTATTACCAACATTCTTACCAACGCCGTTAAATACACGCACACGGGCTCTGTAACGCTTAAAATGGGCGGTAGGGAAATTGACGCAGATACTTTTGAATTGCAGGTTGCGGTTGCTGATACCGGTATTGGAATTCGCGCAGAAGATATGAGCAAACTTTTTCAATCTTTCCAGCGAATTGACGAAGAAAAAAATCGTAACA
>JAFSZS010000105.1 GCA_017455645.1 Selenomonadaceae bacterium
CAAAAATATGGTATAATTTTTTTTAAGGAAGTGAACGAATTGAAACAAATAACCTACAGAATAGAAAATGAGCCGGATTTTTTGAAATGGATTGAAGAAGTCCTACAAAGTGAAGATTATAAAAAAGCCAAAACTGTTTTGTTTAAAGTTTTGACGGCGCAATTTCTGGACGAATATTCAAAAGATATGTACAAAAAAATGAAACAAATTTTCACAAAGGCAAAAATCGTCGGCGTGTCAATGACAAATTTTTCTGTCAAAAATTTCTCCAACGATGCAAGCTCCAAAGAATGGCGAGAGAATTTTAAAAGCTTGCTTGACAAATATGTGCTGATAAGTTGCGTCTACTTTGATTCATCTGATATAAAAATTTTTGAAGTTGACTCCGCCGAAGTGGACAGCGTAACTGCAACGGCTATGGATTTAAATCAGCAACTGAAACAAATTCAAAATCTAAAAGGCGTTGAAGTTTTATGCGCGGGCGGCAAGGAACGCGTCGGTTCATTTTTGGAACTTTTGACAAGCGGCTTGGAAGATATTCCATTTTTCGGCGCAGAAGCCGGAATGGTTGAAACTCAAGAAATAAAATGCAAATTTAAGCGCACAATTCAGGCAATAGACAGTAAGGGCGTTTCTCAATACATTATAAGCGAAAGGCAACACGACGCCGGCGCAATTCTTATAGCGTACATTGGCGAAGATTTACACATTAAAGCCGAATATAATTTTGGCTGGAAACCTATCGGCAAAGAAATGACTGTTACCGAAACTTTGGGGATTAACGGCGTGGCGAAAATTGATGGCGTGCCCGCAATGGAAATTTACGAAAAATATTTGGGGATTGAGCCGAATGAATTTTTGCTGATGAATGTTTTTGATTTTCCTTTTGTGGTTAATCGCGGCGGCTTGCCTGCGTCACGTGTTGCGGGCGTTTATGACGAAGGCGGGCGGCTTTATTTTACCGGCGATATTAAGCTGGGCGAAAAAATCCGCCTAAGTTACGGCAACCCTGAAGAAATTTTACAGGAAACGTGGCAAACTTCCGAAAAAATGAGAATGTTTGAACCGCAGGCGATTTTTGCTTATATTTGCGGGGCGCGCGCGGCTTTTTTGGGCGATGATTCAACGCGTGAAATGAAAGATTTTCTGCGAATTGTACCGGAGGCGGTTTACTGTTTCGGCAGCGGCGAAATTTATAAATATCAAGGCAAAGGCGGGCAACTTGCAACCGCGCTTGTTTCTGTCGGAATGCGTGAAGGCGAAATTTGCCATTGTTACAGCCTTTTTATCAGGCAAAATGAAAACGCCGTAAGAAATCCAATGTTGCCTCTTTCAAAACGCCTTGCCGCTTTTCTTAACGCTGTTACAACTGATTTAATGGAGTCTAAGGCAAAATTCAAAGAAGCCGCGCTTGCCGCCGAGGCTGCCAATAAATCTAAATCGCAATTTTTGTCAAATATGAGTCACGAAATCCGCACGCCCATTAACGCAATTTTGGGTATGAATGAAATGATTCTGCGCGAAGCTATTGCGCCAAACATTATCGAATACGCCGAAAATATTCGTACCGCCGGAAATACTTTGTTGGGGATTGTCAATGATATTTTAGATTTTTCAAAGATTGAGGCCGGTAAAATGGAAATTATTCCCGTCGAATACGCATTAAGTTCATTGCTGAATGATTTGGTTAATATGGTGCAGAAACGCGCCGAAGCTAAAAATTTATCTTTTCACATTGAAGCTG
>JAFSZS010000106.1 GCA_017455645.1 Selenomonadaceae bacterium
ATGCACGTTATCGCAAGTAAAGCCGTTGCACTCGGTGAAGCTCTTCAGCCGGAATTTAAAGAATACGCCGCGCAGATTGTCAAAAATGCAAAAACTTTAGCCGCCAAACTTGCCGCCGACGGTTTCAGAATTGTTTCCGGCGGTACTGATAATCATTTAATGCTTGTCGATTTAACCAGTAAAAAAATTACCGGCAAAGAAGCGCAGGCACTTTTGGAAGATGTTAATATTACCGTCAACAAAAATACAATTCCGTTTGAAACGCTTAGCCCGTTCGTTACAAGCGGTATCAGAATCGGTACGCCCGCCCTTACAACCCGCGGCTTCAAAGAAAATGATATGAATGAAGTTGCAGATATTATTTCGCTTGTTTTGAATAATCCTGCAGACGAAGATAAAAAAGTTTTGGCGCGTGAACGTGTCGCCGCACTTTGCAAAAAATACCCGCTCTATTAAAAAATCGATTTTAAGGCGTCTGACAAGCCCGTAGCGCGTCGTTTTCAACTCAAGGGTACATTTATGTTAAAAATTTTTACACCCCCAAAATTTTGGCTCTCAACGCAAATATGAATGAAATTGCAGATATTATTTTGCTCGTTTAAAAAAGTTTTGGCGCGTAAACGTGTCGCCGCACTTTGCAAAAAATATCCCCTCTATTAAAAAAATCGATTTTAAGGCGTCTGACAGGCTCGCAGCGCGTCGATTTTCAATCAAGGGTACAAATATATCAAAAATTTTTACACCCCCAAAATTTTGGCTCTCAACGCAAAATTTGTATTGAATCGGAGGTGATTTAAATGCAAGTTGTATTACATGAAAAAGCTTTTGAAAATCCTGTCAATGAAGACGCTGAAAATATTGAAAATGAAGAAGGTATTTTTTTTAATCCGACCGAATGGAAATATTTTAAACTTGAAATTGAAGATATGATAAATTCAGACAGAGAATTTAGTTTTAAAAAAGCCGTTCATAACGCTCGTTATCTTGCCGAAATTGACAGACGCTCAAAAGATATTGAAGCTGGAAAAAATTGTAAAACTTTTACTGCTGAAGAATGGGAGGCTTTTGTAAATGGACAAGACCTTTCATGACCGCGGCTTTGAAGATTATTTGTACTGGCAAACTCAAGATAAAAAAATTCTAAAACGTATCAACGACTTGATAAAAGATATTGAACGCAACGGCGCAGATAAAGATATTGGCAAGCCTGAATATTTGAAATACAAAGATTGTTGGTCAAGGCGAATAACAGATGAACATAGATTAACCTACAGTGTTAAGGACGATAAAATTTATATTTTTTCTTGTAAAGGTCATTATGAATAAAAAAATAGCGGCAGGCTCCAAATTGGGGCTTGCCGTTTTTAGTTTGAGAATTTTAATTTTATTTAAGCGAGTCCATGGCAGATTTAATTTTTTCGGCAACGCCTGAAATTTTCTTAAGCGGCGTTGAACAAGCTGCAACTCTTATTCCCAATTTCAGCGGTACAGCGAAAATTAAATCTTCTTGCAATTTTTTACAGACAGCGGCGGGATTTTCGGCGGGCACTGCGATAAAAAATCCGCCTTTGTACGGTACGATTTTTAAGCCGCAACTTGCCGCCTCGTTTACAAAAACTTCTGCGCGACGGTTTACATGTTCACGTAAAAATTTTTGGTCAGCCGTCAAATTTTTGCTCAAAATGCTGTCGTTGTTAATCCTTGTGAAAAGAATCTGCGCGCCGTGATTTATATTCGACCAGACAGCGCGGCTTGAATATTTGTTTGTGTCGTTAAACTCTTCGATAATTTCCGCACTTGAGGAAATCGCCGCCAACGCGCCGCAACGTTGCCCGTACAGCGTGTAACTTTTCGACATACTAAGCGAAATTAAAACCAAAAGATTTTTCGGCAAATTTTTAAATTTTTCAATGAATCCCCAAGCAGTTTCTTTATCTCCGGCAAAATCTATGTACGCAATATCGACCAGCAGATTAATTTTCTTGCCGCCCTTCGCGCAGGAGTTCAAAATTTCCAAAACTTTTTCCCATTCAGAATTGCTTAAAGAATAGCCGGTAGGATTGTGCGCGGGCGAATTTATAATTATCAGCAAAGATTTTTGTACAGCCAAAATTTCTTCAACTTTCGCCGTGAAATTTTCAAAGTTAAAAAATTTATAATCGTCGTCGAAAAGTTTAAAAGTTTCAAGTTTTTTTCCCGTTTCGTTGCAGATAACGTTGTAAGTTCCCCAAAACCAATCTGAAGTCAAAACTTTTTCGCCGCGCTCCGCGTAATTTGCAACGGCGTGATGAATTGCGCCGGTACCGCCGGAAGTTGCAACTGCGCCGAAGTATCCTTCAAAATCTTTATCGCCCAAAATTTGGCAACGTACGCCCTCGATAAAATCTGCGCGACCGGAAATTGGCGCGTAGGACATAAAATCTGCCATTGCCATTTCACGAAAAACTTTTTCAACCGTCGGCAGTACTTCCAATTTGCCGTCTTCATCAAGTACCGTACCGATTGTGGCGTTGGTAACTTTTTCCGCGCCGAATTTTGCTATTGCCGCCTTGCAAGCCGCGTTTGCCTCAAAAATTGGATCAAATAATTTTCTATTCACTGCGTGCGTTGCCGCCATATTCATTGCCATTTAAAATTTTGCCTCCTTATGAATCACTGCCGCTATTATAACATTTCAACTTACTTTGGCAAAATTTTTAGCTTATGTATTCAAGTATTCAAGTTTAGGGAATAGGGAGTAGGGAATAGGGAATAGGGAGTAGTTTTTTAGGAATTTAACAAAGTTTCAAATTCAGTTTCGGTTAAAATTTTAATACCGAGTTGTTGAGCCTTTGTAAGTTTGGAGCCTGCCTCTTCGCCCGCAATTACATAATCCGTAACTTTGCTGACGCTACCTTTGACAAGCCCGCCGCGCTCTTCAATCAGTTTTGTAGCTTCAGCGCGTTTATATTTTGAAAGTGTACCGGTAAGCACAAAAGATTTTCCGCGCACTAAATTATTTTCTGAATCCTGCGCGACGGTCTCAATTTCTGTAGTTAAGCCGTCGTTTTTCAATTCGTCAATCAATTTTAAATTCGCCTCCTCTTTGAAAAAGTCAAAAATATTTTTTGCAGTAACGCCGCCAATGTCAGGCACGTTTTGCAATTCTTCAACAGTTGCCTTAGAAATTTTTTCAAGACTGCCGAAATAATTTATCAAGTCACGAGCCGCCGCACTTCCTACGCCGAAAATCCCCAAGCCGGTTAAAAGTTTTACGGGCGAATTTTTTTTACTTTCTTCAATGGCGGCTAAAACGTTATCGGTTGCCTTTTCACGTCCAAAAATTTTTTGCTTGATAAGTTCTTCGCGCAGATTTTTTAATTTGTAAATGTCAGAAATATTTTTTATAAAGCCTGCGTCAATCAGCGCGGCAACTGCATTTTCGCCCAAGCCTTTAATATCCATTGCCGAACGCCCGACAAAATTTAAAATGTGATTTTCCAACTGCGCGGGGCAATTCGCATTAATACAGCGAAAATCTGCGGCTGATTCTTCCCTTTCGAGTTTGTGACCGCACGCGGGGCAATTTTCAGGAAATTTGAAAGGTACGGAATCTGCGGGGCGTTTGTCGAAATTTACGCCGCTGATTTTTGGGATAATTTCGCCGCTCTTGTAAACTTTGACAGTATCGCCAATTCTGATATCCAGCGCGTCAATAAAATCTTGATTGTGCAAAGTGGCGCGCTCAACCCGCGTACCGTTCAAAAGTACGGCGTCAAAAATCGCAGTGGGCGTGATTCTGCCGGTGCGCCCGACGCTTAATTCAATTTTGCGCAGAACAGTTTCTTTTTCGTCCGGCGGGTATTTGTACGCAACCGCCCAGCGCGGAAATTTGGAAGTTGCGCCCAAAATTTCACGTTGTACGAAAGAATTTACCTTGATAACCGCGCCGTCAATGTCGTAATCTAAATCTGCGCGATAAGTGCCGATATTTTCAATCGCCGCCCAAACTTCCTCAAAAGTCTTGCAAACTTTGTAATTGTGAATAATTTTAATCCCGTTGTGCGTCATAAAATTGTAAGCGTCAACGTGGCTTGAAATTTCCGCGCCGTCAATTTTCTGCAGATTGAAAACAAACATTGATAAATTTCTTTCGGCAACAATTCTGCTGTC
>JAFSZS010000107.1 GCA_017455645.1 Selenomonadaceae bacterium
AAAAGTTCGTGAATCCCGCTTGCAAAGTCCAAAGGCTGCAACCCGTAAGGCGGCTGATAAACCAACTTTATTTACTGAAATTAGACAACCCGACAGCGATTATCTTTGTGTACCGTTGGTTACTTCTTCAGCAAGAAAATATATTCCAATAGGCTGGGTTAGTAAAGATGTTATAGCGTCTAATCTTTGTTCAGTAATTCCAAATGCAACACTTTGGCTTTTCGGACAACTTGAAAGTATTGTGCATATGGCTTGGATGCGTGCGGTTGGCGGTAGACTCGGTAACGGTTACAGATATTCGGCGGAAATTGTTTACAATAATTTTGTATTCATAAATGCAGACAAAAAGCGGCTTGCAAGAATAGAAAAGGCGGCGCAAAAAATCTTGGACGCGCGGGCGAAATTTCCAAACGCAAGCCTTGCAGATTTATATGATGAAGTGTCAATGCCGTATGAATTGCGGCAAGCGCACGCCGAAAACGACGCGGCAGTAATGGACGCCTACGGTTATCCGCCGAATTTTTCAGAATTGCAAATTGTAACAGATTTACTTTACAGATACCAGGCAATGTTGACGAAAATCCCTGAATCAATGGTGGCGGCTACTTCGCGCAGAAATTTTGACGCCTAAATAAATTTTTCTACCTTAAAAATATGCAAAATGTTATAATCGCCGCGAGGTGATTTTTTATGACAGCGTTTTTAGTTGCGCTTGCGGCGTTAATTTTGGGCTATGTTATTTACGGCAGTATCGTTGAGAAATTTTTTAAGCCGACGAACGCGCCGACGCCCGCGCTTACGAAAAAAGACGGCGTGGATTTTGTACCGTTGCCGACGTGGAAAGTATTTATGATTCAACTTTTGAACATTGCGGGGCTCGGACCAATTTTTGGAGCATTGGGCGGCGCAATTTGGGGAACAAGCGTTTATCTGTGGATTGTACTTGGTACGATTTTTGCGGGCGGCGTCCACGATTATTTTTCCGGAATGGTAAGCCTGCGCGAGGGCGGCAAAAGTATTACTGAAGTTGTAGGAAAATATTTGGGCGCGGGCGTTTTAAATTTTATGCGCGTTTTTATGGTTATTCTGTTGATTTTGCTTAGCGCGGTTTTCACTGTAGGACCTGCGGGACTTTTGGAAAAATTAACGGGTATACCACTTCAGATTTTGGTTATAGCAATTTTACTGTATTATTTTTTGGCGACGCTTTTACCTGTCGATAAAATTATTGGCAGATTGTACCCGATATTTGGAATTTGTTTTATAGTAATGGCGTTGGGCGTAATGTTTGGAATGATTTTCAGCGGCTTACCAATGCCCGAACTGCAACTTGCAAATTTACACCCGAAAGGCGACGCAATGCCGATATTTCCATTTATGTTTATAACTGTAGCTTGCGGAGCGATAAGCGGTTTTCACGCCACGCAGTCTCCAATTATGGCGCGTTGCTTGACGAATGAACATTTGGCACGCCCTATATTTTACGGCGCGATGGTTTGCGAAGGGATTATAGCTTTAATTTGGGCGGCGGCAGGAATAACTTTCTTTCACGGCACTGACGCACTTGCAGCGGAAATTTCAAGCGCAGGCGCGGGCGCGGCTGTTTACAAAATTTGTGAAGAGGCTATGGGCGGCGGTATTGGTATGGTGTTGGCAATGATCGGCGTTATCGCTTGTCCAATAACTTCCGGCGATACTGCCTTGAGAAGTTCAAGATTAATTCTTTCTGACTGGTTAAACTTGGCACAATCTAAAATTAAAAATCGTTTAATTTTCGCCGTACCTATGATAATTGCCGTTGGAATTATTACTCAACTTGATTATAATTCTGTTTGGCGGTATTTTGCGTGGACGAATCAAACTGTTGCAACGATTGTACTTTGGATGGGCGCAGTTTATATGACTAAAAAAATGGAACAACGCGCCTTTTTGGTACCGTTTATCCCGGCAATTTTTATGACTTTCGTTACAGTAACTTATATTATTCAAGCTCCGGAAGGTTTCCAATTTTCGGCGTTTGTCGGAAATATCGTAGCGGCAATTTGTACTGTACTTTGTTTCTTGCAATTCAAAAATACTTGTAAGCCGAATTTTTAAGTTCTGATTATTTTTTTAGTCTGTCAGTTTAATTTTTTTTTTATTTTTATATGTACTTTCTTTCTTTTGGCGCAAAAGAAACAAGAGCAACGCTCCTATTCGTCGCCTTGCAACCAAAGAAAGAAAACAGCGGCGCAAAGTGCGGTCGCATCACGCGACCTGCGCGCCGCAGGTGGTGAGCCGTCATCCTTGACGGCAATTGAGTTTACCGTGCTATTTGAACGATAATTTTTTTGGAGGTAATATTTTGGAAGTTAAAGTTATGAAAAATATTTTGGGCGAAAATGACAGAATCGCCGCCGAAAACAGAAAACTTTTCAGCGATAAAAATATTTTGGTTATAAATTTAATGGGCTCGCCCGGCAGCGGCAAAACTTCCCTGCTTGAAAAAATTCTTTCCAAACTTGCAAAAAAAATTAAAGTTGCAGTTATCGAAGGCGATTTATTCACTGCCAAAGACGCTGAAAGAATCGAACGTCAAAATATTCCCGTCATTCAGATTAACACGGCGGGCGGCTGTCATCTTGACGCGGCTATGGTTAAACGCGCCGCTGAAAGTTTAAACCTTGACGAACTGAATTTAATCATTGTTGAAAATGTCGGCAATTTAGTTTGTCCTGCCGAATTTGACGTTGGCGAAAATTTTAAGGCGGTTGTACTTTCAATCACTGAAGGCGACGATAAGCCGCTGAAGTACCCGCTCATTTTTAAAGAGTCCGCCGTTACTTTGCTGAATAAAATTGACTTGCTGCCCTACACAAATTTTAATCTTGAAAACGCTCGCGCAGATTTAACCACAATTCACCCCAATATAAAAATTTTTGAAACTTCCTGTACAACCGGAGCGGGGCTTGAGGATTTTGGCGATTATATTTTAAAGGCGGTAAAATAATTGGAAAGTTTGTTTGTGAAAGAAATTACAGTTTTGGGAATTGGCAACACGATTTTGACTGATGAAGGCTTCGGCGTGAAAGTTGTTGAGTACCTGCGCGAAAATTATAAATTTCCCGACAATGTAAATCTGATTGACGGCGGGACTTTGGGCGTTGAGTTGCAACATTTTATAATTGGCACGCAAAAACTTTTGATAATTGATTCGATTGATGGCGGCGTTGAGGCGGGTACAACTTTTCATTTGCGCGACGGCGAAATTTTGAAACATTTTACACAAAAAATTTCTGCTCATGAAATTGGTATTCAAGATATTTTGACAATGTTGGAAATTACCGGAAAAAAAATCCCCTGCGTTGAACTTTTGGGCGCGCAACCTTACAGCCTAGACGCGGGAATAAATTTAACGCCGCAAATGCAAAAACTTCTTCCAACTTTCGCAGATAAAGCACTGGAAATTTTAAAAAGTTGGCAGGTGAAATTTTATGTCAATGACTGACGAAATTTTGAGACATTTTACACAAAAAATTCCCTGCGTCAAACTTTTGGGCGCGCAACCCTACAGCCTCGACGCGGGAATTAATTTAACGCCGCAAATGCAAAAACTTCTTCCAACTTTCGCAGATAAAGCACTTGAAATTTTAAAAAGTTGGCAGGTGAAATTTTATGGCAATGACTGACGAAGAAAAATCTAAGTGCAAAAAAATAATTCATTCGCACGCAGTAGCCGCCGCCGCCGGAAATTTGGTACCAATACCCGGGCTCGGCGTGGCAGTCGATACAGTTACAATGACAACAATGGCTATGGCTCTTTCGGCGGTTTTCGGCAGTTCAATTACCGAAAACGTCGCGCAGGCTATGGCGATTAACGCAATTAAACAAACTGCGCTGAAACAACCAATAAAATCAATCGCAAAAGAAGTTTCAAAATTTATTCCAATTTTGGGACAAACTGTAGCTCCTTCAATCAGCGTAATAATGTTGGAATCGGCGGGTTGGGCGTTGGCAAATCAAATGGCAGACAGCAGGGATTCTTAAATCGATTTTAAGGCGGGTATTTTTTGAATTGAAATTGCAGAATGAAAAATTTTTCTTGACATAAATTAATTTTAATGATACACTGCACAAGCTGAATTGATTCAGCACAAACCCCGCGGGGTGGTGCAATCGGCTAGCATACCGGGCTCATAACCCGGAGACTTGTCAGTTCGAGTCTGGCCCCCGCAACCAATGCTGATGTAGCTCAGTCGGCAGAGCGTATCCTTGGTAAGGATAAGGTCACCAGTTCAATCCTGGTCATCAGCTCCATAATACGGCGGCGTAGCCCAGTTGGTTAGAGCATTCGGTTCATACCCGGAGTGTCACTAGTTCGAGTCTAGTCGCCGCCACCAATTTTGCAAATTAATCCCCCTAGCTTAGGGGTTTTATTTTTAAGGAGGCAAGAAGATGCGCACCAATATTACGCTTTCCTGTACAGAATGCAAAAATCGTAACTACAGGACAAACAAAAACAAAAAGAATACCCCCGACAGAATCGAAATGAAAAAGTACTGCAAATTCTGCAAGAAACATACTTTGCACAAAGAATCTAAATAATTTGAAGTTGGCGGAGGTGTAAGATTTGTCCGAACAGAGCAGCGAAAAAAAGGGCGCAATGCAATTTCTTAGGGAAGTCCGCACCGAACTTAACAAAGTATCGTGGCCAACAAAAAAAGAATTGGCGTCTTATACGGGCGTTGTCGGAATAGCAGTAGTGATAGTTTGCGCGTTAATATGGGTGTGCGATACGGCTTTTTCAAAACTGTTTCGCGTCATTCTCGGCTGAAAGGAGTCCTTCAATGGAACATAAGCCTAACGATTCTGATTCAAAGGATATTTCAAAGCGCGCGTGGTACGTCATTCATACTTTTTCAGGCTACGAAAACAAAGTTAAAGCCAATCTCGACAAAAAGATTATCGCGCAGGATTTGGGCGACGTAATTTTTGATGTTGTGGTTCCAATGCGTGAAGAATCCGAATTTAAGGACGGCAAGCGGCGCGTTGTCAGAAAAAAATTAATCCCCGGCTACGTTATGGTTAATATGATTGTCAACAGCTATTCGTGGTTCGTTGTAAGAAATACCAACGGCGTTACCGGCTTTGTAGGCTCCGAAAAAGAACCAATACCCTTGACGCTTGAGGAAGCCGAAAGAATTTTGGTTGAACTTGCCGAGGCACGCCCGGAAGATACGCCCATTGGTTTTGCGGTAAACGACCGCGTAAGAATTATTTCAGGCTTGTTTGAAAATCGCGTTGCCATTGTAAAAGAAATTGACATTGCAAGACGGCGCGTGAAAGTTTTGATAGAAAATGCGCCCGTCGATTTAGACGTCAGCGAAGTTGAAAAATTGTAAGCAACGAGAGGAGGTGTAATTGTGGCTAAGAAAGTTACAAAGGTTGTAAAGTTGCAAGTTCCGGCAGGTAAAGCGACACCCGCGCCGCCGGTAGGTCCTGCGCTCGGTCAAGCGGGCGTTAATATTATGGCGTTCGTCAAAGAATTCAACGATCGTACCGCGCAACAGGCAGGCTTAATTATTCCGGTTGTAATTTCGGTTTATGAAGACAGATCCTTTTCATTCATTACCAAAACACCGCCCGCGGCAGTTCTGCTGAAAAAAGCGGCAGGTATCGAAAAAGCTTCCGGCGAACCCAACAAAAATAAAGTTGCAAAAATTCCGCGCGCCAAGGCTGTTGAAATTGCCGAACTCAAAATGAAAGACTTAAATGCAGCGTCAGTTGAAGCGGCAACGCGTATGATTGAAGGAACTGCAAGAAGTATGGGAATTGAGATTGTCGCTTAATTTCTGTAACATTGTGGGAGATTAATTCGTTTGTACCACGATTGGAGGAGTTTTTTTAATGGCAAAGAAAGGCAAAAAATATCGTGCCGCGGCTGAACTTTTGGAAGCCGGCAAATTGTATGAAGTCGATGCAGCTGTAGAATTGGTAAAGAAAACTTCTACTGCAAAATTCGATGAAACTATTGAAATGCACGTTCGCCTCGGCGTTGACCCGAAATATAACGATCAACAAGTCCGCGGCGCAGTTGTATTGCCCAACGGTACAGGTAAATCTAAGCGCGTTTTGGTTTTCACTAAAGGCGATAAAGTCAAGGAAGCTGAAGACGCAGGCGCAGATTTCGTAGGCGCAGAAGATTTGGTTGATAAAATCAAAGGCGGCTGGTTCGATTTCGATGTTGCAGTTGCAACCCCTGACATGATGGGCGTTGTCGGGCGTCTCGGTAAACTTTTGGGACCGCGTGGCTTAATGCCTAACCCAAAACTCGGTACTGTTACAATGGACGTTGCAAAGGCTATTTCCGAACAAAAAGCCGGTAAAGTCGAATACCGCACTGATAAAGCCGGTAATATTCATTGCCCGATTGGCAAGGCGTCTTTTGAAAATCAGAAACTCGCCGAAAACTATCAGACTTTGCTTGATACGTTAATTCGTGTAAGACCGGCGGCGGCTAAAGGACAGTACATTAAATCTGTTACGCTTAGCTCAACAATGGGTCCCGGCGTTCACGTCGTTTTACCTTGACATTAACTTAAAATTAATTAGCGGCTTGGGTAGCATTGGGGATTTTCACTATTCCCTAATCCCTATTCCCTAAGCCCTAAATTGACCACAGACAGCAGGTTTGGCTTGCCAATTAAAGTTCCTGCCGAGGTCGGAGCTTTACCATTAAAAAAGCGTCTCCGATTGTCTTTGGTCGGGGATTTTTTTAATTCCCGTTTGCCGCGTTTGTAAGGTTGACAGTTAAAATTGTCTGCTTTAAAATTCGGCGTTGCAGTTATTTTTCTGCGCTGTCAAAAAATACTAAAAAAAAATTTTGAAACGGCAAAACTTTTTCAACGGGAAATACAGTCCAAATTTCTAAATTTCCCGCTTGAAAAATCTTAAACTAAAATTTGACTGCAAGATTTTTATCTTGAAAATTTTTGGGGAGGTGAAATTAAAGTGGGTGTAACTCCTAAAAAACAGGCTGTAGTTGCCGAAATTAAAACTTGGCTTGAAAGTGCAAAAAGCGTTGTCATCACAAGTTACAAAGGCTTAAACGTTGCTACAGATACTCAAATGCGCCGCGAACTGCGCGAAGCAGGCGTTCAATATAAAGTTGTCAAAAATACAATGCTCCGCCTCGCCGCAAAAGATTTGGGTATTGAAGGGCTCGATTCTCACCTTGAAGGCACAACAGCTATTGCTTTTTCAACAACTGACGCGGTTGCTCCGGCGAAAATTCTTGTTGATTTTATGAAGAAAAATAAGCTGGAAGACCCCGGGATTTTGACGATTAAAGCGGGTATTCTTGATAAAAAAGTTCTTAGCGATAAGGAAGTTAAAGCATTGGCAGCATTGCCGAGCAAGGAAGAACTTATTGCAAAACTTTTGGGCAGCATGAACGCTCCGCTTTCCAATACGGTTGGACTTCTTTCCGCTATTATTCGCAATGCTATTGGCGTTATCGACGCTCTGCGCGAAAAGAAAGAAAAAGAAGCCGCTTAATTAGGGAATAGGGGCTAGGGAATAGGGATTAGTGCTTAGCTCCTGTAAAATTTGAAAACAGTTAAAATTTGGAGGAAAATAAAAATGGCTATGACTAAAGAAGAAATTATTGAAGCTATCGGCTCAATGACAGTTTTGGAACTTTCCGAACTCGTAAAAGCAATGGAAGAAAAATTTGGCGTTTCAGCAGCAGCTCCCGTAGCAGTTGCCGCAGCAGCTCCCGCAGCCGCCGCTGAACCCGAAGAAGAAAAAACCGAATTTGATGTTGTACTTGCTGAAGTCGGCGCAGAAAAAATCAAAGTTATTAAAGCTGTCCGCGAAGCAACCGGACTTGGACTTAAAGAAGCTAAGGCTCTTGTCGATGGCGCACCTGCTGCTGTCAAAGAAAAAATTTCCAAGGCTGATGCTGAAGCTCTCAAAGCTAAACTCGAAGAAGTCGGCGCAAAAGTCGAAATTAAGTAATTTTTTTACCACTGCAAAAAAAGAAACCGCGGGCTTAAATTCCTGCGGTTTTTTAGTTTTACCAATTTTAACCCGCCTGTCGCGCGTTGAGAGGCTCGCAGTGCGTCTATTTCAATGCAAGGGTACAAATATATCAAAAAACTTTTTACATCCCACAAATTTTGGCGAAAAAGAAACCGCGGGATTATTTTCCTGCGGTTTTTTAGTTTAAGCTATGGAGTTCATTAAAAGATCAGTGAATTTATTTGCGGCTCGTGCCTTTTGCAAAATTTCTTCGGTAATTTCGCCGCCCGCCTCAATAATTAAAGTGCCGTTATCCGTGGTAATGTTTTTTGAAACTTTTCTGCCAACAATGGTAACTGTTTTACCGCCTTTTTTGGGCGCGGGATTTTGCGGCGCGGAAGGAGCGGCTTTTTGCTGATTTTCCATTGCGCGTTTCAGTGCCGCCTTCAATGCTTCAGCCTGATTTGTGCCGCTCATTTGTTTGGCGTCTGATAAAGTTTCAACTTTCGGCTCCGGCTCAAAGTCGTTATAATCCGGCTCTTCAATTTCTTCATCGTCATTTTCTGAAATATCTTCGTCTGAATTATCCTGCGCGACGAGCTCCACAATTTCTTCAACCGGTTTTTCTTCAGCGGGTTTTTCTTCAACAACGGGCGCGGGCATTTCTTTTTCAACCGGCTGTACTTTTTCAGTTATTTGAGAATTTTTTTTTACACTTTCAGGATCAATCATTGTAACCTGTTTACCGAAAATGGAAATATCGGCGGCGGCAACTTCACTGATGGAGCCGTCATTTGCCAAAATTTCGCACTTTTCAATTTTGCCGTCGTCGCCAACAAAAATTTCACAGATTTTGCCGCGAATTTTGCCGGTTCTTGTAATTGCCTTAGTGCCGAGGATTTTTATATTTTCGTCCAGCATTGATTCAAAGTCGCCGACTTGATTAAGTTTTAAAATTTTATCGCTGTGCAAAATTGTAATCGCGTCATCGCCAATGGCAATAATTGAATCGTAGGGAATTAATTTTACGCCGCGATACCATTCTTCGTCTTCAACGGTAATTGCCGCAATGAGACCGTTTTTGGCGTCAATCACCAAAGTTTTGCTCGTTCCAAGTTCTCGCCCTTCAGTAATGCTGATAATCGGCAAGCCCAGAATTTCCGCGCTTTTTTTCATTTCTTTACCTCCAAAAATTTATTTACCGCCGTAACAACTGCCGCGGCTACGAAAATTAGCAAAAATAATTTTAAAAAATATTCACGATTGGGCGCAGTGGAAAGTTCCGCCGCCGCAATGTCAACCACAAAAGAAAGTACCGCGCAAATTGCCAGCGAAATGTACGAAATTTCCACGTCAAAAGATTTCGCCGCTTCATGAATAAAAATTATCGCAACAATCATAATGCTTGGCACTATCATTAAAAATATCAATCAAACAGCCTCCGAAATGTAACTTTTATGAATTTTAAAACTTCGACGCACTGAAAAAAAATCCTGCTACAGATTGAAAAACGCCGCTTATAGTGTTATAATTCACAAGTTTGAAAGAAGGTGATTTTAAATGTCAGAACTGAAAAAAATCGGCTTTATCGGTACAGGAATAATGGGCGCGGCAATGGCTGGTCATTTAATGGACGCGGGCTTTGAAGTCAGCGTTTATAACCGCACAAAGTCAAAGGCAGAAAAACTGATTGAACGCGGCGCGCACTGGTGCGAAACTGCCGGCGAATGCGCCAAAGGTCAAGACGTTGTTATAACGATTGTAGGCTATCCAAAAGACGTGGAGCAAATTTATTTGGCTGAAGGCGGGATTGTCGATTCTGCGAAAGACGGCGCGTATTTGGTGGATATGACGACTTCCTCGCCGGTTGTTGCCGAAAAAATTTATAAAGCGGCTAAGTTGAAAAATTTGCACGCGGTTGACGCCCCTGTAACCGGCGGCGATATCGGCGCAAAAAACGCTACACTTTCAATTTTAGTTGGCGGCGATAAAGAATCTTTTGACGCGCTTAAACCTGTTTTTGAAGTTTTGGGCAAAAATATTGTCTACGAAGGCGGCGCGGGCGCAGGTCAAAAAACCAAAATTGCCAATCAAATTGCCATTGCCGGAACTTTAGCCGGAGTTTGTGAAGCGTTTGCTTATGCGAAGGCGTCAGGGCTTGATATTGAAAAAGTTTACGCGGCAATTTCAACCGGCGCGGCGTCAAGTTATCAAATGTCAAAAGTTGTTCGTCAAGGACTCGACGGCGATTTTAAGCCGGGTTTTATGTTGAAACATTTGGCAAAAGATTTAGCTATTGGAACTGAAACTGCTACCGCTTACGGACAAGCTTTACCAATTTTGGGAATTGTCTTGCACGAATTGCGCCAAATGGAAAAAGACGGCAAGGGCGCGGAAGCTACGCAAGCACTTTTAAAATATTACGGTGTTGTTGATTGAGGAGGAAATTTTCTTGTTTGATGAATTTAAAAAATTTATAATGCGCGGTAACGTTGTTGACATGGCAACGGGTGTTATCATCGGCGCAGCGTTCGGTAAAATTGTTTCTTCATTTACTTCAGATATTTTGATGCCGCCTTTGGGCTTAATGCTCGGCAAAATTGACTTTTCCAATTTGTACATAAATCTTTCGGGCGTTGAATATGAATCTTTCGCCGCGGCTAAGGAGGCGGGCGCGCCTGTCATTGCTTACGGCGTTTTCTTGAATACTTGTTTGGACTTTTTAATTATGGCAACGGCGATTTTCATTTTGATTAAATGGGTAAATAAAATTATGCCGCCGCCAAAACCGGCTCCGGCTAAAGATCCGCGCAAATGCCCGTACTGCAGGGAAGTTGTTGCTGACGACGCCACAAAATGCCCGCACTGCGCTTCTGATATTGTCGGCAAGTAGATTTTAAATTTGCGCAAAAAAATTAACCGCCTTTTGAGGGCGGCTTTTTTATTTTATAAATTCTTCCAGCGTTTGATAAAGTTTTTAAGAATCAACTGGCTTTGACAAGTAGTTTTTAATTTTGCACAAAAAAATTAACCGCCTTTTGAGGGCGGCTTTTTTATTTTATAAATTCTTCCAGCGTTTGATAAAGTTTTTCGGGGTCAACCGGCTTTGATAAGTGCGCGTTCATACCGGCTTGCAAACTGCGCTGAACGTCTTCATCAAAGGCGTTGGCGGTAATTGCGATAATTGGAACGGTTTTAGCGTCGGGTCTGTCCAGTGCACGAATTTTTTCGGTTGCCTGCAAGCCGTCCATTACCGGCATACGAATATCCATTAAAACCGCGTCGTAATAATTCAGCGGCGATTTCTCAAAAAGTTCAAGGGTAATTTTGCCGTTTTCGCCGTGGTCAACCTGCATTTCTTTCATACTTAAAATTTCTTTCATAATTTCGGCGTTAATGAACATATCCTCCGCCAAAAGAATTTTTCTGCCGGTTAAATCTGCAGGCGCGTTTTCTTCGGCAAGTGCAAGGCGTTTCTGCTCAATCGCTTGGCTAAATTCGCTAAGGATACTTGAGGCGAAAAGCGGCTTTGAAATAAATTTGTCAACGCCCGCTTCCAACGCCTCTTCTATCACGTCGTCCCAATGGTGCGCCGTCAAAATTATAATTGCGGATTCATTGCCGATAACTTTACGAATTTTGCGCGTTACTTCAATTCCGTTTTGCACGGGCATTTTTAAATCTATCAGCAAAATATTATACGCTTCACGTCGCGCAGATTTTAACCTTATCATTTCAAGGGCTTCATCGCCGCTCATTGCGGTATCTGAAACAATCCCGACTTCCTGTAAAACCAGTTGCGCGTGTTCGCAAGCAATTTTGTCATCGTCAATTATCAAAACTTTCAAATCGCCGGGGTTAATCGTGGATTCTTCTTTGACTTCAGAAATTTTTTCAGAATTGCGCAGGGTAATATTAACGGTAAATTCGGAGCCGACGCCTTTTTTACTTTTGACAGAAATATTACCGTTCATCATTTCGACAATATTTTTTGTGATAGGCATACCTAAGCCGGTTCCGCCGTAAGCATTCGCCGCGCTTGAATCTTCCTGACTGAAAACGTCAAAAATATGTGGCAGGTAACTTTCTTCCATACCAATACCTGTATCTTTGACAACGAAGCGCAGGGTAGACTTGCTTGCAAAGTAGGCGATTTTCTCAACAGTGAAATTGACATTGCCGCCGCGCTCGGTGAATTTTATTGCGTTGCTTAAAATATTTATCAGCACTTGCTTAAGTTTCATCACGTCGCCAATATAAAAATCGTCAACCTTGCCCAAAATTTTACAATCGAAATTCAAGCCTTTTTCGGCGCATTGACTGCTTACCATTGAATTAATTTGTTCCAACATTGTACCGAAGGAAAATTCTTCATTTTTGAGTACCATTCGCCCGCTTTCAATTCGGCTCATGTCAAGAATATCATTAATCAAGTTAAGTAAATGTTTTGCGCTGTCGCCGATTTTTCGCAAATGTGAACGAGTGCGCGCGGATAAATTCGGCTCTTTCAGTGCGATGCTGTCTAAGCCGATAATTGCATTTAACGGCGTGCGTATTTCGTGGCTCATTGACGAAAGAAAAGCCGTTTTGGCGATACTTGCTTGATTGGCAGTATCAAGGGCGGCTTTAAGTTGGGTATTGCGCATAATTTGCTCGCGCTGAATTTTGGTAGTATCAGACTTCAGCAGAACATAAAATTTTGCCTCTTTGTCGACTGCGTAAAAAACAAAACGCTTGTAAAAAATTTCGTTGTTGATAAAGCAAGAAATATTGACTTCGTAGGATTCTTTTTTTGAAAGTTCGGATTCGATACGCTCCAAACTTAGGGCGTCAAGGCTTTTCTGAATTTCTTCTTCGCTGCCGGTAAGTACTGGCTTAATTTGCTTTTCAATGTATTCTGCATAATCGCCGGTACGTTTTTTGGGAAAGATACTTCCGCGTTTAATTCGCGCAGAATCGCCGATAACTACGCCGTAGCCGCCATCGACAAGGTAAGTTATCATATCGTACTGCTCAACCAAAACTTTTTGCAGGACGGCGTTATTAACCATTTCGGTATTGTAGTCACTTTCGGTTGCAAACGCCATAATGTCGCCGCTTTGCGGATTTTGATTAAGTGTTACAGTGTATTCAACAAAACATTTTCTGCCGCTCGGACGCCTGCTGAAAAGAATTTCAGAAATAAAATTTTCGCCGCGCTCAAAACTTCTCAAAAGGCTTTCAGTGCTGAAATGTTCAAGAAATTTTTTCCTGTCACGTTCAAGCGGGAAAGTTGCAAGGCGTTCGTCGATATGTTTTGAAATACTTTTGCCGCTTGAATCTACAGGATATTTTTCCCGCCCGTGCCTGTCCTCAACAATATCTTGAGTAAGATTAAGCCGCAATGTAACAAGCCTGTTACTTGAAAGAGTTTCCAATTCTGCGCGAACGGATTCATAAAGTGCTTGGGCGGCGCGTTCATTTTTCTTAATTTCGGTAATGTCAAAGTAATTGCAAAAAGCGTACCAAACGCCGTCATCTTGTACAAAAGAATAGTGAATATTAACCCAAATCCAGTTGCCTTTGATTGTGCGCTTGCGAACGTCAAGGCTGTTTGTGCCGGTTTTAGTTTTGTGGTGTCTGAAAAGGTAAGCAACTTTGGAGCGGTCGTCACGGTGGATACTTGCCATTGTGCCGCCGCCTTCAAGTTTTATAAATTCTTCTTCAGTGCCTTCCATCATTTCTGTAAATTCTTGAGAGCACCAAATCGGGTAATATCTGCCGTCATCTTCGACGCGCATTAAAACTGCGTTTGTATCCAGTGAACGCATTAATTTTTCATAGAAACTGCTTTTAAAATCCAGCATAAGAATACCCCACTTAGTCAGGGCGGGAGCTATTACATTTATAAAAAAATCATACCCCCCCCCGCCGATGATTGTTATACTAACGCTAAAAGTTTGTTGCGCAATTCCAAAATTGGCGCGTACATTGTAACATAATCTTCAGATTTTTTGGCGCGGAGCAATTCAGTCATTTCTGCAAGCGGTGTATAAATTGGAGTGAGTGCCAAATTGCCCAAGACGCCTTTAAGTGCGTGCGCCGCCTCAAAAGCTTCATCAAGGTTGCCGCCTTCCAACGCCGCGCCGAGTTTTTCAAATTGGTCGCTTTTCAAGCCCATTCCCAACATTCTGAAATAAAATTTTTCGTTGTTCATGCAACGGGTTAAGCCTTCCTTTGTGTTTACCCCAAATTCATTCAGTGTTGCAATCGTAAGCATTATTTTTTATCTCCCTTCAATCATATTTCAGGGCGTGATTTTATTTCTTTCCTAATCCCCAAAATATGTTATAATTCTTTGAAAAATTGTTTAACATTCCAAGGCAAACGACTTGTAACATTTTATCAATAAATTTAAAGAATGTAAAGAAAGGAAGTGAGGGCGCGGCTAAGCAGCGATTTTCTAACCGCGCTGTAATTATGAAGAAAATATTAATCGTCGACGATATGATTGTATCGTTGATGATGACAGAAAATATGTTGGCGGATCAATATGAAACATTTTGCGCCTCGTCCGGTAAGGAAGCTATAGAAATTTTTAGAAAAGAAAAGCCGGATATGGTTTTATCTGATTTAAGAATGCCCGGAATGAGCGGCTACGAATTACAACTTGCCTTGCAGGAAGAATATCATAAAATAATACCTTTTATGTTTATGACGGCTGATCACGACGAAGAAACAGAATCAAAAGGCTTTGACAACGGCGCAATGGATTTTATCAGAAAACCTTTTCGCCCGGACGTTTTACTTCGCCGCGTTGCCAATATTTTACAAACTGTCGAACAAATTCAAGGACTCAAAAAAGATGCTGAAACCGACAAATTAACCGGCTTGCTGAATAAGGCGTCTTCAGAAAAAAATTTGGCGCATCTTTGCAAAAATTCAAGCGGCGCGCTTTTAATGGTTGACTTGGACAGCTTTAAACTTGTCAACGATATTCACGGTCACGCAATGGGCGATAAAGTTTTGATAAATTTTGCCGACATTTTGCGCAGTGCGGTAAGGTCTTCAGATATGATTGGCAGAATGGGCGGCGATGAATTTATTGCATTTTGTCAAGGCGTCCACGATGAAGCGGCTGTTGCACAAAAAGCAAAATTCATTAATGAACAGGTTACCATTGTTGCAAAAAAATTGATGGGCGAAAATATGAATATCCCGCTCGGAGCGTCAATCGGTTGTGTTTTTGTTCCGCTTAACGGTACAGATTTTGCTGACTTGTACAAAAAAGCTGACAAGGCACTTTACATTGTCAAACAAAACGGCAAGCACGGCTACAGCATTTACAGCGAAGGTACACAAGAAACTGAAACTGTTGAAACTGCTGATATTTCGCAGGTTGAAATGATTCTTAGTGAAAGAAATCCCGAAGAAGGCGCGTTTGTTTTGCCTTTTGAAAATTTCCGCACGATTTACAGATTTTTGAAACGCACGCGCGGATTTTACAGCAAAAGTACCTGCCTTGTTGTTTTCAATATGAAGCGTCACAAGGAAGGCGATAAAATTACCTCGGAGCAAGCCAATGAACAATTTCTTGAAACACTTAGAAAAACTTTTCGCTCCGGCGACGTCATTACCAAAAACGGCAACAATCAATTTCTTGTACTGCTGACAAATACCAACGCCCAACGCGACGTAGACAGCGCAATTAGCCGCGTCAATAAAAAATGGGATTCTTACGCCGACGCAACTTATTTTTGGTTTGATTATGAGTGGAATTTGGTTAATCGTTAAAAGATTTTTTTTAGTTTTAATTACGGCTTTTCTTTCTTTAGGGCAATTTGCGCGGGCGGCATTTTCAATTTTTTTAATTTGGCAATGTGAAGTTTTACCAACGCCCAACGCGACGTAGACAGCGCAATCAGCCGCGTCAATAAAAAATGGGATTCTTACGCCGACGCAACTTATTTTTGGTTTGATTATGAGTGGAATTTGGTTAATCGTTAAAAAAATTTTTTTAGTTTTAATGACGGTTTTTCTTTCTTTAGGGCAATTTGCGCGGGCGGCATTTTCAATTTTTTTAATTTGGCAATGTGAAGTTTTTTTTAGGGAGAAAGGATTTTTTTATTACAATGTTGAATATCTTTGTAGATTAATTTAGAGGAGGAAATTATTTTGGCAGAATTTGATAACGATAAGGCGTTTGAGCGTCTTAGAAAGTCCATTGATGAAATTGTTCACATTACAAATAGCGTTTACGATGCAGTTGCCGCCGTTTCAAAAAGCGCGGGCACTCTTGCAACCGTTGGGCAGGAAGCGATTAAGCAGGCTAAATTCTTGCAAGAAAAAAATGATGACACTGTAAAAGTTATCGACTTCATTACCAATATTGCAGGGCAAACTAATTTGCTTGGCTTGAATGCGGCTATTGAAGCGGCTCGCGCAGGTGAACAAGGGCGCGGCTTTGCTGTCGTTGCTGAAGAAGTTCGTAAACTTGCCGAACAATCCCGCGAGGCTACCGAACGTATCCAGCAAACACTTAACCAAATGAATCAAGCCGTTGAAGAAATTTCAAAAACTATCGAACATACCGGCAAAGTCAGTGAAGAACAAGCTACTTC
>JAFSZS010000108.1 GCA_017455645.1 Selenomonadaceae bacterium
ACCAATCAAAAGCAAGAGTTTTTCTAGTATTTGGTGGCTCGGCGGCGGTAAAGGCGGCTCAAGTGGCGGCGGCTCCAGCGGCGGTTGGTAAAAGTTTTGGCACTTTCTTTTTTTGGGAAGTGTCATTTTTTATTTTGATATGTTAAAATGCTCAAAAAAAATAGGCGGTGTTAAAATGACTGACGAAAGATTAATTGTGGCGTTGGATTTTCACAAAATGGAAGACGTGAAAAATTTGGTAAACGCACTCGGCGACAGCGTAAATTTTTACAAAGTTGGAATGGAACTTTTTTACAGCGTAGGCGCGGGCGTCGTCGATTGGCTCAAAACTCAAAACAAAAAAATTTTCCTCGATTTAAAACTTCACGATATACCAAACACGGTTGCCGGCGGTTTATGTTCACTTATGAATTTGGGCGCGGATATTTTGAATGTACACGCGGCGGGCGGCTTTACGATGATGAAAACTGCCGCCGATAAACTGCGCGAAGAATCAGCAAAGGCAGGAATTGTCAAGCCGAAATTAATTGCAATAACAATTTTGACAAGCATAAATCAAGCTGACTGGAGCGGCTTAGGTTACGATTCACTGAAAATTTCTGAACAGGTTGTAAGATTTGCGAAACTTGCGAAAGACGCGGGACTTGAAGGCGTTGTAGCCTCGCCGCAAGAAGCCGCTTTAATTCGTGAAAATTGCGGCAAAGATTTTCTGATTGTGACGCCGGGTATTCGCCCTGCAGGCAGTGATATTAACGATCAGAGCCGAATTTCTACGCCAGCCGCGGCAATTAAAAACGGCGCAAATTATTTAGTCGTTGGTAGACCGATTCGCGCCGCCGAAAATCCCAAGCTTGCCGCAGAAAATATTTTAGCCGAAATTAACAAGCTTTAATTTTCTGCCAAATGTCAAAATTAAAAAAATTATCCCCATTGCAAACAGTGTCAAAATATTTTGTTCAAAGTGCGCGGTATTTCCAATTAACAAAAGTTCGCGCAGGGCGTTTGCAAGCCACGTGAAAGGGAAGGCGCACGAAATTACTTCCCGCTTAAAAAAAACTTGCAAAAAATTCACTGAATGCAATTATCGCCAATGAATAACTGCCGCCCAAAATTATTATTTTTGTTAATGAAAAACGCGGCAACAATTCCAAAAAATTTTCCGGCGCAAAAAATGTTAGCGCAAATTCCCAAAATTCTTAAAGTCGTCGTTACCGGCGATATTTTTTTTGCCGCGGTGTCTTCAGCTATTCCTAAACTTAAAGCGGCGCAGTGTTTGGAGAATTTTTCTGACACTGAATTTAAAATATCCTGCGCCGTTGAACTTGCAACATTTGTAATTGCTATATTTGCGCCGTTAATTTCACAAAGTACGGACGCCGCGCCTTCCTGTACAATTTTTTTTGAAAAATCCGGCGGAATTTCTAACGCCACAAACGCCCGCTTTTCTTTCAAGCACTCCAACATTTTTTCTTCTGAATCAACCTGCGCGACGATTTTAAAATTTTCGCTGTCATAAAACCCCGCTACAATTTCTCGGCTTAACTTTGTATTTTCGGCGTCAAAAATTACAAGCGGGATTTCTTTTATAATGTTTGTTGAGTACGGCAATTTGAAAAAATTCACGCCGCAATTACCAACGAAATTAAACCGTAAAAAATCAGCGTCTTAAAATCATTCCAAAAATTCGGCGGCGTTGCTCATATCGAAAATTTGGAGCCGCTGCCGCAAAAATCAAAAGTACATTGCTGACAAAA
>JAFSZS010000109.1 GCA_017455645.1 Selenomonadaceae bacterium
GTTCTCGCCGCCGCGGATGATCATGTCCTTGAGGCGCCCGGTGATCCGGTAGTTGCCCGCCTCGTCCCGCTGAGCGATGTCGCCCGAGTGCAGCCATCCGTCCGCGTCCACCGTCTCCTTGGTGGCGACGGCCATCTTGTAGTACCCCTTCATCGTGTTGTACCCGCGCGAACAGAATTCGCCGTTCTCGCCGTCCGGCAGGGTCTCGCCGGTCTCGGGATCGACGATCTTGCACTGAACGTGCGGAAAATCGTAGCCTACCGTTTCGGTGCGCAGGTCGAGCGGATCGGTCCAGGCGGACATGGTGCTTCCGGGCGAGGACTCGGTCTGACCGTAGACCGAAACGATGCCGGTCATATTCATCTCGGACGGCTCGGCGGCGCGTAACGGTATGGGCGTTGCGGTTGTCGGCGGTATGCTTTTTGCTACTTCAATGGGGATTTTCTTGATTCCGGTTTTCTTCGTAATTGTTGAAGTTGTTGCTGAAAAGCTCGGTATTATGAAACAAGACAAGCGCAAATCTTCAGTTGACTACATGTGATTAGGGTTCTAGGGATAAAGGGATAAAGGGAAATAGGGAAATAGGGAGCTGGGAGAAATTTTTATCCCTATACCCCTATACCCCTATACCCCTAAAAAAGGAGAAATTTTCCACGAATGGACGCAGAAGGCAAAGCAACAAAAAACAATCTGAATAAATATTTATCGCCGCTTAATGTTTGGGCGTTAGCGTTCGGCTGCGCGGTAGGCTGGGGCGCGTTTGTAATGCCCGGCACAACTTTTTTACCAATAGCCGGACCTTTGGGAACTGCGATAGGTATTACGACAGGCGCGGGCGTTATGCTGCTGATTGGCTACAATTACCACTTCATGATAAATCAGTTCCCTGACGCGGGCGGCACTTATGCATACGCAAAAAAAATTTTAGGATACGACCACGGCTTTTTGAGCGCGTGGTTTTTAATTCTTGTTTACGTTGCGATAACGTGGGCGAATGCAACCGCCTTACCAATTATTTTTAGAAATTTTTTAGGCGATACTTTTCAATTCGGTTTTCATTACAATATCGCCGGTTACGAAATTTATTTTGGCGAGGCTTTACTTTCGCTAAGTGCGCTGTGGATTTTGGGCGCAGTTTGCATACGCGGCGGCAAAGTTGCGGCGTTTGTTCAAACTGTTATGGCGTTGATTCTTTTTGGCGGCGTGCTGATTGGAATTGGCGCAATATTTTTCAGCGGTGTAAATCTTTCTGAAATGATGCCCGCCTTCAATCCCAATACAACTCCGGCAAAGGCGATTTTCGGTATTGTTGTACTTGCTCCTTGGGCGTTCGTTGGATTTGAATCAATTTCACAATCTGCTGAAGGTTTTACATTTTCTGTCAAAAAAACTTTCGCCGTTATATTTTTTGCGATACTGACAAGCGCGGCGGTTTACATTTTCTTAACAATCATTGCGGTTTCAGTTTTGCCTTCGGATTATTGGAATTGGGTTGAATATGTTGACGATTTACAAAATTTGCAAGGCAAGGGCAGATTGGAAGGCTTGCCGACTTTTTACGCTATAAATTATTTTATGGGCGATACCGGCTTAAAAATTTTGGCGGCAACCGTAATAGGCGGCGTTGCAACGGGTCTTGTCGGAAATTACATAGCTGCAAGCCGCTTGATTTACGCTTTAACCCGTGATGATTTACTTCCCGCGTGGTTCGGCAAACTCAACAAATTTAAAACGCCGCAAAACGCAATTTTATTTTTAATGTTGCTGTCCTTGCCAATTCCGTTTTTGGGGCGCACGGCTATAAATTGGATTATCGACGTGAACACAATAGGCGCAACAATCGCCTACACTTACACTTCAGTTATAACTTTTACAACTGCGCGAAGGCTCGGAAATTTTAAGGCGCAAGTTACGGGCGGCATTGGTTGTATTTTTTCGATAATTTTTTTCCTGTACTTTTTGGTTCCGAGTTTTTGGGTTATTGACGCAATGTCGACTGAATCCTATTTAATTTTAATCGGCTGGAGCATTTTGGGCTTTGCATTTTTCAGATACATTTTTTACAGGGACAAGCAAAAACGTTTCGGCAAGTCCACGGTTGTTTGGATTGTAAGTTTGTTTCTGATGTTTTTTACTTCGATGATGTGGCTGCGCGAAACTACGCACGCAACAACTCGGCAAGTTTTGGGAAATTTGAGCGCGTATTACGTTGAAGAATTTAGAGAGCACGGAGTAAAATTCGATTACAGAGCGCAGGCTGATTCAGAATACTACCTTGAAAGCCAAATGAATTTTGTTAACGCGTCCTTGAGAGATCATAACCTTTTACAAATGGCGTTGATAGTTGTTGCGCTGTTGGTAATTTTTAATGTTTACAATTTGATGATGGAGCGTGAAAAAGCGGCTGAAGTTCAAAAGGCGCAGGCTGAACGCAGCAGTAAAGCCAAAAGTACTTTCCTTTCAAATATGAGCCACGATATTAGAACTCCAATGAATGCGATTATCGGCTACACAACTTTAATCAAAAAAGAAAAAGATTTATCGCCGCTTGTCAAAAATTATCTTACGAAAATTGAGGCGTCCAACAAACATTTGCTCGCGCTTATCAATGATGTTTTGGATATGTCAAGAATTGAGAGCGGCAAAATGGAATTGGATATACAAAAGTCAAACATTGTTAAGGCGTTGGACGAAGTGCGGGATTTGTTTTCTACGCAAATGGAAGGCAAGAAAATTAATTTTGTCGTCGATACTTCCAACGTGCAAAACAAAATTGTAATGTGCGATACGCCGCGCCTTAACCGCGTACTTTTAAATTTAATCAGCAACGCCTACAAATTTACGCCGGAGGGCGGCTCGGTTACTGTTACACTTTCGCAGTTGGGTATAAAAAATGAAAACGTCGGAATGTACGAATTGCGCGTCAAAGATTCGGGTATGGGAATGAGTCCCGAATTTGCGGCAACGGTTTTTGAGGCTTACACTCGTGAAAGAACTGTTTCAAATATTCAAGGCACCGGCTTAGGTATGGCGATAACCAAAAGTATTGTTGACTTGATGGGCGGAAATATCAGCGTCAAAACTGAACTTGGCAAGGGCACTGAATTTATCGTGAATATCGACTTGCCAATTTTGGATGAAGAGCCGCCGGAAGAAAAAGATATTTTTGACAGCAACTTCGCGCAGGATATTGACTTCACAAAAATTAAACTGCTGCTTGTCGAAGATAACGAAATTAACCGTGAAATTGCGTCGCTGATTCTTGAAGAATTTGGCTTCCAACTTGATACAGCGGTAAACGGCAAAGACGCGGTAGAAAAAGTTGCAAGCTCCACGCCCGGCGATTTTGACGCGGTTTTAATGGATATTCAAATGCCTGTCATGAACGGCTACGAGGCAACGGCTGAAATTCGCAAGCTTGAAAATAAAAAACTTGCCAACATTCCAATTATCGCAATGACGGCTAACGCGTTTGCTGAAGATATTCAACGCGCCAAGGCGGCGGGTATGAACAGCCACATTGCAAAGCCTATCGATATTCCGCAGATGATTCAAACTTTGACAGAGGTTCTGAAATAGGGAGTAGGGAGTAGGGAATAGGGAGTAGTGAAAGGGGTGGTTTTATGAAAATAAAATTTTTACTGCTGATAATTTTTATTGCGGCGATTTTTACCGGTTGCGGCGAAAAAGCAAACACTTTCACTGAATTAACGCCTGACGAAGCGCAAAAGATTATACAAACTGAAAAAAATATTCTTATTCTGGACGTGCGCACGCCGGAAGAATACAGCGTTAGAAGAATCCCCAACTCCGTACTTTTGCCGCTTGAAGAAATAGAAGTTGGAAATTTTGCGCCGCTGAAAGATAAAAATCAAAAAATTTTAATTTACTGCCGCTCCGGACGGCGTTCAAAAATTGCGGCAAAAATTTTGGTTGAAAACGGCTACACAAATATTTTTGAGTTTGGCGCAATTCCGGATTGGAAGGGCGAAATGGACGAAACTATAATTAATGTTGAAGATTAACAGGATTTGGAGGGGCTAATTTTCATGAAAATAAAATTTTTACTGCTTGCAATTTTAGCGGCGGTGATTTTTACCGGTTGCGGTATCATTAACAGTTACGGGCATTTGAATCACGAAGAAGCGTTAAAGATTATGCAAACTCAAAACGACGTAATTATTTTGGACGTGCGCACGCAGGAAGAATACGATAAAAGGCACATTCCCAACGCCGTACTTTTGCCTATTGAAGAAATTAAGAAAGGCAATTTTGCGCCGCTGAAAGATAAAAAGCAAAAAATTTTGGTTTACTGTTGGACAGGTCGTCGCGCAGAAGACGCCGCAAAAATTTTGGCTGAAAGCGGCTATTCAAATGTTTTTGAATTTGGCGGACTTGTTGACTGGACCGGCGAAACTCAAGGCAATGAGGAGTAGGGAATAGGGAATAGGGAATAGGGAATAGGGAATAGTTTATTTTAAATTTTTTTTAAGGAGTTAATAAAATGGAGAAAAAGGAAAAAAAAGAAAAGCAAGAAAAAAAAGTAGACAAACAAGCGGCACTTGCGGCGGCAATGAAACAGATTGAAAATAAATTCGGCGACGGCTCAATAATGAGAATGGGCGATATTACAAAAATTGACGTGGACAGCGTACCGACGGGAATTTTACCGCTTGATTTGGCGTTGGGAGTCGGTGGCTTGCCGCGCGGCAGAATCATTGAAATTTACGGACCTGAAGCCGGCGGAAAAACCACCGTAACTTTGCACATGATAGCTTCCGTTCAAAAACAAGGCGGTACTGCCGCTTTTATCGACGCCGAACACGCACTTGATCCTATCTACGCAAAAAATTTGGGCGTCAATCTCGATGAATTGTTAGTTTCTCAACCGAACACCGGCGAAGAAGGCTTGGAAATTGCAGACAAATTGATTAGCAGCGGCGCGGTTGATATTGTTGTAATTGACTCGGTAGCCGCGCTTACTCCAAAGGCGGAAATTGAAGGCGAAATGAGCGATTTTTCCATTGGACTTCACGCAAGAATGATGAGTAAGGCAATGCGCAAACTTACAGCCGTTATCAGCCGCACGGATACTATCGCAGTTTTTATTAATCAGATTCGCGAAAAAGTCGGCGTAATGTATGGCAACCCCGAAACTACAACCGGCGGCAAGGCTTTAAAATTTTATTCAACAATTCGCCTTGAAGTTCGCAAGGGCGAAGTTATCAAAAAGGGCACTGAAATTATCGGTAACCGCGTTAAAATTAAAGTTGCCAAAAACAAAGTTGCGCCGCCCTTCAAAACGGCTGAATTTGATTTAATTTACGGCAAGGGTTATTCAGCTATCGGCGGAATTTTTGACGGCGGCGTTGATTTGAAACTTATTACAAGAAAAGGTTCATTTTACTATTACGAAGGGCAAAATATCGGGCAGGGCAGAGAAAACGCTTTACAATTTTTTATTGCCAATCCCGACGCTACAGATTACGTTGAAAGTAAAATCAGAGAGGCACTTTTGAGCAGGGAAACTGCCTTTGAATCAACTGCAACTGAATCTGAATCTGAACCGGTAACTTACGAAGAAGAAAATCCTAACGAATAAATTTTACATTTCGCGCAAATTAATAGCCGCTCTTTTGCAAGCGGCTTTTTTTATTTTGAGAACAGCGCGGCTAATTTTTGTGGCGCAATGTCAATTTTTGCGGCGTTGTTTGGAACTTTGGCGATTATTTGAATGCCGGTTAATTCTGAAATAATCTGCGCGTTGTCAACTTCCATTAATTTTCCGCTCCAGCGATTTAAAATTATCCCGCGCACCGGAATATTTTTTTGTCGCAAATATTCAACCGTCAAAACTGTAGCATTTATTGTACCCAATCCGGAATCTGCAACAATTACCGCCGGCAAATTTAAAATTTTAATTACGTCCTCAAGCAGTAAAATTTTTTCATCCCAACGCAACGGGCAAATTATCCCGCCGCTGCCTTCAACTGCCAAATATTCAAATTGGTTGCTTGCCGCCGCAAAATCTTTTTCAATTACTGAAATTTCTATTGGACGCCGCGCAATTTTTGCCGCCAAATGTGGCGATACTGCGTCTTTGTAAACGTACGAAACAATTTTACCGGCAGGAACTTTTTCAATTCCAGACGCTGCAGCCTTGTAATAGCCCGCCGAAAATCCGCCTTCGCGCAGATTTTTTATTATTAAATCCGTTACAAAAGTTTTTCCAACGTCAGTACCCGTACCCGTTACAAAGAGATTTTTCATAACCACAAGCCCGCCTTAAAACATCTTACCGCCAAAAATGCCGCTGCCATACACAAAATCCCGTCCGGTACAACTTACAAAACAAAACTGTAAAAAATCAGCGCGCCAAATGTCAGCGGGGCGTCAATTACGAAATTTGATACGATATAAAGCCAACTCATTCCAATTAAATAAACTACAAACATTCCGCCCAAATTTACCGCCAAAAGATTTTTAAAATTTATTTCTTTCAATCTGCGCGAAAATCTGCCGCAAAACCACGCTTGAATTATAAAGCCTACCAAATAGCCGAAAGTTGGCTGAAATAAATATCCAAGACCGCCGCCCGAAGCAAATACCGGTATTCCAATCAAGCCCATCAAAACGTACGCGCCAACTGCGAGCGTGCCGAGCCTTTCGCCAAGTACCAAGCCCGCCAAAAGTGTAAACAAAAATTGCAATGTGTAAAAGTCAGAGCCCGCCGGTATTCTTACAAAAGTTCCAACTGTTATCAATGCCACGAAAAGTGCCGCCAATACCAATTCCCGCGTTTTTAATTTCGTCATTTTGCGCCTCCAAAATTTTTTTCGACGCTTAGAATACATTCAGTTTTATTTTTTATCAACGCAAAAATTTTTAGCGGTTTACTCAAAAATTTTTTGCAATAAAAAAAGCCCGCGGCGGGGCAAAATTTAACGCAAAAGTTGAGAATCGACGTACAACGCCTTGACAATGATATTAATTGAGTGAACAATCATTCCGGTTGTATATTCGACAGCCTCTCTAATTGTTGCTTGCGTTTGCTGTACAAGCGTTGGAATGTGGTTGCCGTAACTCAAAATAACTTCGCAAGAAATTTTTAAGCCGCGGTCTTCCTCGCCTTTGAAAACGTGTTCGATTGTAATATTTTTAGCTTTTTTAATGAATTCCCGCGCCTTGATAATTCTTTCGACTATTGCGCGTATAACTGTATCATCGATAATCAATTTGCCGTAATAGCTGAAAACGGGGCGCACAATAGATTTTTCGCCGAGTTTACGCCGCCTTACTCTTGAACGTTTGAATAAACTTTGCAACGGGTCAATCAAGTAGCCGGAAAAATGCGGCTTAAGTTCAATCGTCGGGACGGGTATAATATGTTTGCCTTCCTTTAGGCGGTAAAATTGCGCCAATTCAATTTCTGCGCGAGTAGCAATATCTTCAATGCGAATTATAAGCTGAATTGAAGGAAGTTTTAAAGTTTTGGCGATTTTGTGAACCATATTTTCAGAAGTGCCGATAACCAAAATTCTGTGCGGCTGAATTTTTCTGATAGCTTCACGAACTGCCTCGGCATGCCCGGGCAAAACAAAAATTGCGCGTCGAACTGCCATTATTTTGCTTTTTTCGGTTTTTGCGGATTCGCCGGCGATAATGTGCCCGTCCTTAATTAAAATTCCGTCGTCAATAATTGCGTCTGCTTTATGCTCCTGCGCGACTTGCAAAGCACGATGACTTTTGCCCGTGCCGCTCGGTCCAACTAAGGCGATAACGTCCATTGCTGCAAATCCTCCAGTTTAGGGAATAGTGAGTAGGGAATAGTGAGTAGGGAATAGGGAATAGGGATTAGTTTTTAATTTCTAATACTTAAATCATAAATTTTTTTTGCAATATCGTCAGCGATGGTAAATTCGCCGAGTGCGCTGACAAATCTTGACGCCGCGCCGTGAAAATCACTGCCGCCGACAACCAAAAGATTAAATTTTTCTGCAAAGTCCATATATATTTGAATATCACGCGGCTGATGGTTGGGATAAAAAACTTCGATACCGTCAACCTTAGTGCAAATATTTTCAACAAGAGAATCATTTTCCACCAATTTTGGGTGAGCAAGAATCGCCTGCCCACCCGCTTGGTGAATGACATCAACAATTTCTTCGACTTCGGGAAAATAGCGCGGCGCGTAAGCCGGTTTATCTTTGCCCAGCATTTTTTCAAACGCCTCTCGAACTGTTTTAAATTCGCCTTTTTTAACCAAAGCCCGCGCAATATGAAATCTGCCGATTGAACGGCTGGAGCCTGCAACTTGCAAAACTTCTGCTTCACGAATATTATAATTTTTAATTTGCAGAAGTTTAATAATTTCGCTGAAGCGCGTCCACCTTGCCTCTGAAATTTCATTTATCATATCAGAAAGTGCGCCGTTGTAAATGTCAATATTGTATCCTACAATGTGAATATCATGATCTGCGTTGTTTGCGCTGAATTCGACGCCGGGAATAATTTTAATTCCCCTGTCAGGATAAATTCCATTTTCGTAAAGATATTTTACGCCGTCAACCGTGTCATGGTCGGTTATTGCAAAATATACCAGTCCGATATTTTTAGCCATTGCAACAAGTTCTTCGGGCGAATAGGAGCCGTCCGAAAAAATTGTATGCGTATGCAAGTCGCTCGGCATTTCTTTCCCGTTACTGAAAACTTACAAGAAAAAATTTCTAAGTTTCATTCCTGCTTCATCGCGTCCACTTTCATCATCATTGCTGACGACTACTAACGTTTGCTGTAACGCTCCACAGGCTTAAATTCCCCGCTAACGCACGGGTACATATTGCAATTTCGCAATACCAGTAACATTTATCCTTTCGTAATATTCAGCAAAAGTCTTTCTGTACGAAATTAAAATTTCCTTTCATAATTTCCCTGCAGTCGAAAAAATTTAGCGCGGCTCCACAATTAATTTAATCGCCGTGCGTTCGTTGCCGTCAATTTCAATATCAGTAAATGCAGGGATGCAAATTAAATCCATACCGGAAGGCGCAACAAAGCCGCGTGCAATGGCAACCGCTTTTACTGCTTGATTGAGAGCTCCCGCGCCGATAGCTTGCATTTCTGCGCCGCCGTTTTCACGAATAACGCCCGCCAATGCTCCGGCTACTGAATTGGGGTTAGATTTTGCTGACACTTTTAGAATTTCCATAGTTGATACTTCCTTTCATAGCAAAAATTTTTTTTGTTTGCTATTTGCTGATAAATATTCTGCAAAGACAGTGAAATTCCTTTACATTTTTGTTGAATTCGGTATATTTGAATAACAAAGTTGCACTAATTTTCAACAATGCTGATTCTTTCGATATTTTTAATTTTGTTTGCAGAGTCGTCAATTTCAAGCAAGGCTGCTGAATAAATGCACGCGCCTTTTTCCGGTACAACAAGTTTACCCTGTATGCGGGTAAGAAATTTTTCAACGACACAATCAATATCAAGCCAAAATCAGTAATAAAAAGTTTGCACTAATTTTCAACAATGCTGATTCTTTCGATATTTTTTATTTTGTTTGCAGAGTCGTCAATCTCAAGCAAC
>JAFSZS010000110.1 GCA_017455645.1 Selenomonadaceae bacterium
ACCCCACGTCATGCAGAAAGTAGTTATACCGTTGCAGAAATGGAAAATAGCCGCCCACATTCCCAAAATATAAAGTACGGTAACCACCGGATTTTGGAACATATTTTGGAGCAGTTCAAAAGAAATTGGGGTGCCGGTAACGCCTTTAACGTAAATGCGAAGGTAGCCGACGTGCCAAATTAAAAATACTACCAAAAACCACGCAGTCCAACGTTGCAAAGTAAAATTCCAGTTGCGCAAATAGCCAAAACGCCGCGGGTTATTGTTGGCTTGCTGTGCGATGTAAATACCATAAATTCCATGAAATAAAATTGGTACAGCGTACATTCCTATTTCAATAGCGTAAAAAACCGGCTTTGGAATTTCTTCAACCATTCCCATTGCCATATTGAAGACAGCCGGTCCCGCGAGTGCTACTGAATTTGTTGCCATGTGCTCAAGAATAAAAAAGCCGAGGCACAGCAAGCCGCAAAGCGAATGCAGACGCCGTAAATAAAAAGTGGTGTGGAACATTTCTTCCTCCTTATTTTTCTAGGGAGTAGCCAATAGGGAGTAGGGAATAGAAAAAAACTACTCCCTATTCCCTAACCACTATTCCCTAAATTTTGCTCATATCGAAGTTGCGGAAAGGTTTTTGTCCAATTTCATAAAAATTATTTCCTTCGCAGTCAATGACGACGATAGCCGGAAAATCTACAACTTCCAACGCAGCAACCGCTTCCGGTCCAAGTTCAGGATAAGCAAGCACTGTATAACTTTTAACAGATTTAGCGATTAAAGCCGCCGCGCCGCCAACTGCCGCAAAATAAGTTGCGCCGTTTTTCTTCATTGCCTCGACAACTTCAGGAGCGCGGGAGCCTTTTCCTACCATTCCCTTAATACCTTGATCTAACATTGTTGGAGTATAGGCGTCCATTCTGCCGGAAGTTGTAGGACCGCAAGAGCCGATTGGGTCGCCGGGCTTAGCCGGTGTAGGTCCGAGGTAGTAAACAATTTGGTTATTCCAGTCAACGGGCAATTTTTCGCCGCGTGCAAGTGCTTCTGTCATTGCTTTATGTGCGGCGTCGCGTGCGCTTATGATTGTGCCGGTAATTAACACGCTGTCGCCGGCTTTAAGTTTTCTTGACATTTCTTCAGTAAAAGGCGTTGTTATTCTTATACTTTCAGCCATTTGAAAATCTCCCTTCGGTTGATTTTAGGGAGTAGTGGGTAGTGGATAGGGAATAGTTTTTTTTCCTACTCCCTACTCCCTATTCCCTATTCCCTAATTATAAAATTCTGTGAGAGTGGCGCATTGCATGACAGCAAATCGTAACTGCAACCGGCAAGCCCGCAATGTGCGTTGGTCCCCATTCAACATTAACGGCAAGCGCGGAAGTTGTACCGCCGAGTTGCGGACCAATTCCCGTTGAATTGATAAGTTCCAAAAGTTCTTCTTCAAGTTTTGCATATTCGGGCATTGGGTTTCTTTCGTCAATCGAACGGGTTAAAGCTTTTTTTGAAAGTAAAGCCGCTCTGTCCATAGTGCCGCCAATTCCAACACCTACAACCATTGGCGGGCAAGGATTCATACTCGCGTGCAAAATAATTTCCATAACAGCTTTTTTGACGCCCTTAACACCGTCCGCAGGTACAAGCATTTTCACGCCGGATTTATTTTCTGAACCAAAACCTTTTGGCGCAATGGTAATTTCCAATTTGTCGCCGGGTACAATTTCGGTATAAATTACGCCGGGCGTATTGTTTTTTGTGTTGACGCGGTTAAAAAGCGGCTCGCCTACAACAGATTTTCTCAAATAGCCTTCAGTGTAGCCTTTTGCAATACCGTCATTAATCGCTTGCGTAAAATCGCCGCCGACAATGTGTAAATCCTGTCCAAGTTTGACAAAAACAATCGTCATACCGGTATCTTGACAATAGGGGCGATCTTCAGCCTTTGCAATTTCGGCATTTTTAATAATTTGGTCAAGGACGATTTTGCCGACTTCTGATTTTTCGGTTTCACGCCCGCGCTTAAGCCCGTTGTAAACATCTTCGGGCAAATAATACGCCGCCTCTTTGCACATTTCGGCGACGTTTTCAGTTATAACTTTTACGTCTAACTCTCTCAAAGTTAATCCCTCCTGTGATTTTTTTTACAATACTACTTGCAATTTATTAGCCGCGTCAAAAAAAATTCCTGCCGCGCCGTTAATTTTTTTATCTTTCACCAAGCCAAACGTATTTATAGATATTGTTTTCTACAACCGTGTTTTCTGATAATTTTAACGGTCTCAAATTAGCATCTGTTTGATAATAGAAGTCACCGCCATCTTGAAAAAAGTAGTACTTTACGTAACTGTGCTGATTTTTGTAGTATGAAATGACGGTACAAGTAAAGCTGTCGTCATTTACTTCTATGGTGTCAGTTATCAAATAGGCTTGCATATTGCTTGAGGGATGAGTTCCCATAAAAACTTCCTCTGCCTCGGCGAAATTATTTTGACTGCCGAAAATTAACGCCATTGCAATAAGAGCGTAGCAAAAAATTTTTTTCATAATGTTAAACTCCCTTCAATTCTTCCAATAAATTTTTACAGCCGCGCAGAATATCTTCATAAGTTTTGGCGAATCCGTTTTTGTCCCAAGGAATATCTTTTTCCAGCAACATTTGAATTTTGCCTTGAGGGTCGCCGCCGCAAATATTTTTGACTTGTTCGACGTTGCCCGCGTCCATGCAAATTATTTTGTCGAATTTTTGATAATCAGCCGCTGTAATTTGCCGCGCGGTATGTTTTGTGTAAGGTACATTTTCTTCGCGCAGTTTTTGTGCAATACCTTCGTGCAAATCGCCGCCGCTTGTAGGCTTTGACGCCGCTGACTCAATTACAAAATTTGAATCATTGCCGACGAGTTTTTTCATTACAAATTCTGCCATTGGCGAACGTCCGGTATTGCCGCTGCATACAAATAAAATTTTCATCGTTACACCTCCCAAAAAATTTACACCGCTATTATAACTTCAAACAGAAATTTTTTCTACAGTTATGTTATAATCTGCGCGAGGTGATTTTTAGTGTCTGAAGAAAATCCTTACATAATTACAAAATTTCCCGGCGAATATTATTTTGACTACACAAAAAGATTTACAGTGCCGCGTATGAATAAAGGCAGTCAACCTACCGACGGCGGCAACTTGATTATCGAGGCTGACGAATACGAAAATTTTATTGCAAAGGAGCCGCTCGCCAAAAAATATATCCGCCGCTTTATCGGTGCTGAAGAATTTTTACATAACAAATTGCGCTATTGCCTTTGGCTGAAAGATTGCCCGCCCGACGAATTGCGAAAAATGAAACTTGTTTATGAG
>JAFSZS010000111.1 GCA_017455645.1 Selenomonadaceae bacterium
GCGCACTTACGATTTCGCCGTTGTACTTCGCGCAGTTTTGACCAGCGATTTTATGACTGCCGAAGCCGCGCAAATTGACTGGAAAATTTTAAATACCGTTGCCAACAGAATTGTAAATGAAGTTAAGGGCGTCAACCGCGTTTTGTACGATTGCACGAGCAAGCCGCCTGCAACTATTGAGTTTGAATAATGTTTAAAGAAATTTTGGCGCAGTATATAAATCTGCGCGACGAACAGTTGGAGCAGTTTCAAAAATTTTATGATTTAGTGATTGACTGGAACACGAAAATAAATTTGACGGCGATAACTGACGAAAAAGAATTTGCAATAAAGCACGTGATAGACTCGTTGACTTTATGGGACGAAAAAAAATTTGCAAACGTGAAAAAAATTTTGGACGTTGGAACGGGTGCGGGATTTCCGGCAATTCCAATAAAAATTTTCAAGCCGAATGTTGAAATAGTTTTGCTGGATTCACTTTCAAAGCGCGTGGAATTTTTGAAAAAAGTTGCAGCAGAATTAAATTTGGAAAATGTAACCTGCGTACACGGTCGCGCAGAAGATTTGGCGCGGAAAAATAATTTTCGTGAAAGTTTTGATTTGGTAACGGCGCGGGCGGTTGCAAGGCTGAATATTATTGCTGAATACTGCTTGCCTTTCGTGAAAATCGGCGGGACTTTTGCGGCGTTGAAAGGTAAACAATTTCTGGAGGAAGCGGCGGAGGCTGAAAAGGCTGTAAAAATTTTGGGCGGCGATAAAATAATTTGCGCTGAAAAAATTCTGCCGGAAATTCCCGACACTCGCGCAGTTGTTTACATTGACAAAAAAATTTCCACGCCAAAAAAATTTCCAAGAAAAGCAGGTACGCCCGCCAAAAATCCATTGCTTTAATATTTTTTAGTATAAAGGGGAAGCACGGCGGTCACGGATGACCGCCGCCGCCGGTTGATTCAAGGATTGAATCACGGCGGGCAGAGTTTCTTTCTTTTGCCAGGCTTTTATTTCTTTACAAAGAAAGAAAAGCCGTATAAAAAAAAATAAATAAATTTTACAATGAATAACCGGCACGCTTACCAAAAATCCATTGCTTTAAAGGAATTTTTTTCTGTAAGTCGAATGTAAAAGCGAGGTGATTTCCCTTGAAAATTACAAAAAAATTTGTCGGCGCGGCAGTGTTGCTGGCGTTATTTATAAATGCTCCGCAAGTTTCGGCAGATGACGTTGAAACTTTTGGCGCAGATTTTGACGATGAAAATTCTGCAGTCGTTCCCTTTCAGCGTGAAAATTCCGCGCGTGATGAAAATGATTCAGATGATGAAGATTTGGGCGGCGTCTTAATTTTTAACAATCCGGCTGAAAACGATTCAGAAAATCCCCTTGCTGAAAATCCCCCGCCTGAAGATAACAATCTAACTCAAGAACTCCCCAAAACCAACGCGGGCGATAATTTTGCAACTGAAACGCCGTCCACTTACGACAATGAAAGAATTTTACCGCCGAGCCGCGTCCCTGAACTTCTGAAGGAAAAAGAAACTCAAAAGAAAGTGAAAACTCAAAAGGCGCGCTTTATCAAATTGGCAGTCGATGACACTTACACTTATTATCTTGACAAGCAGAGCGTTGCATGGCGGCGCGTTCCCTATTCTGCCGGCGAATATATGATTGATGTTTGGGTTCGTATGATTGAACTGGAGCCCGACACTTCAGATTTGCCGGAAGATTTGGCAGATTATATCAACGATAAAAACAGCGGCGAAATTGAAATTGCCAAGGAAAAAGGAATTGCATTTGCGCCGGTTGATGTTGACGTTTTGCAGCATAAAAAATATTTTCTGGAACATTATTATCTGCGCCCGCGCAACAAGCAGATTCAGTTTTTGTGCGAATTGGAAGTTGTAGGGCACCCGCAAAATACAGTTTCAGAACGCGCCTACGATTACAGAAATTGGGAATATTTAATCCCCGGCAGTATCGAATCAATAATTTACAACACCACAATGAAAGAAGTTGGAAAAAGCGGCTCCTCTGAACACGGGCACATGTCATTTGCCGATTATCTTGAAGAATACGCGAGAATTTCCATACGATAAAATTTAAGGAGATGTATTTAAATGATTCCTGTTTTGTTGGCACTGGTCGGCGGTTATTTGGTTGTTAAAAATTGGGACGAAGTTACAAAATGGCTCCAAGAATTTATGACAGAGTTGCAAGTTTCCCTGAAAAAAATGGGTATCGAAGGCTACACCGCAAAACTTTTCTCAAATATTCAAGACGGCGCACTTAAACTTATTCACCGCCTTTACTACAAAGAAAACGGCAAGTGGATTGAAAAAACTACCACCCGCGAAATTGACGAATCACAAGTACCGGAATGGGCAAAAGCCGGCTTGGGCGAAAAAGAAACCGACGTTACCAACCGCTACGAACAACAGCTTCAACTCAAAATTTAATCGAGGTGAATTTTTATGGCTATTACAAAGCAGTCAATGAATATGGCTATTGAAACTGTCAAAGATTTTTTCAAAAATTTAATCAACCCGAATATGAAAATTGAGGATATCGCCGAAGTTGTTTCAAGCCGCCTCGATTCAGTCATTATCGAAAACGAAACAAAAGGCTTGCACTACAGCGCGGGAAAATTTTATATCAAGTACATTGACGAAAAAAATTTTCAGCTGCAATTTGAAATGTTCTTCAAAGACAATGACGACAAATGGCACAAACTCGCCAATGAAAGTGAAGTGCGCGATATTTCACTTTTGGAAGTTGGCGCGGCAAAAACTCTCGAAAGGCTGAAGGTTATTGAATTTCCAATTTCTGCGCCGGAAATTAAGCCTGAAGTTGTCGAAGAAAAAATTGCCGAACAAAAAGCCGCCGCCGAAGAAAATAAAACCGTTGAAGAAAAAAATGACGACCTTACCGGCGTTAAACTTGAAAAAGTTCCGCCCGCAGAAAAATAATTTTTTATAATTTTTTTGGAAAGTGTTTTGGGCACTTTCCTTTTTTGTTGCAAAATTACCAAAATTTAATACAACTTGCAATTAATTAAAAATTCTTGTAGAATAAAAAATCGCAAAGATAATCCTTAAAGAAAGGAAGTGAACGGCACGGCTTCTGGTCGCGCCATTTCAATGATAGGCGATACTCTGCGCAAGGAACGTGAAAAGCAAAAACTTTCTATTCAAGATGTCGAAAAAGGCACAAGCATTCGCGCGGTATATATAGATGCTCTGGAAAAGGGCGAATATGATAAATTGCCGGGCGAAGTCTACGCCAAAGGATTTATAAAAAATTACGGTAATTTTTTGGAGCTGGACGGAGAATCTTTGGTACGTCAATTTGTTATGGAAATTTCCCCCGCCACTGCCCAAATTGAAGACACTCAACCCGAAAATGCAAAATCTGAAGACAAAATCGCCGCTACAAATATCAGCCAAAAATATCAAACGCGGCAAGAAAAAAAGGCTGAAGAAAATTCTGATTCAAAAAAATATTTGGCGGCGGCAGTTGCAGCCCTTGCAATTTTAATAGGCGGGATTTTTTACGGCTTAAGCGGTTCTGATTCAGATACTGAAACGCCGACAGTTGCACAAACTGAAACAACGCCGAAACCCGCGCCTGCAGCTGAAACGCCGCCCGCGCCTGTCGAAACTCAACAAGTCGCGCAGGTTCAAACTCCTCCGCCGCCCCCTGTAAATGATGTAAATCTTCAAGCAACTTTTTCCGGCGATTGTTGGACGCGCGTTATTGTTGACGGCGCAATGGTTTATGAAGGTATGATCGGCGCAGGCGAAAATTTTAACTGGAAAGGTAACCAAAGTGTAAGCGTACTGCTCGGCAACGCGGGCGCGGCTCAATTCGTAATGAACGGGCAAAACGTCGGAACTATCGGCGGCGATGGTGACGTTGTAGAAAAAACTTTTACTCGTTAATTAATTTCAGTTTTGGGGATTAGGGAATTTTCCCTAGTCCATTTTTTTTGGAGGAAATTTTGAAACAAAATATTTCAAGGCTAGAAAAAGAAAGCGGCTACATTATAAAAAGCGGCGCACAAATTAAATTTGCACTCGTCTACCCGAATTTTTACAACGTCGGAATGTCAAATTTGGGAATTCACATAATTTACCAACTGCTAAACTCAATGCAAAATGTTTCGTGCGAAAGATTTTTTTTGCCGGAAGTTGTAAGCGTCGAAACGCAAACGCCGCTGAATAAATTTGACGTGATAGGATTTGCAGTTTCATTTGAGCAGGATTATTTTAACGTGGTAAAAATGTTGCAACTTGCCAAAATAAAAATCCGCGCCGCCGAACGTACAAAATTTGACCCCTTAATAATTGCGGGCGGACCCTGCGCGACTTTTAATCCGGAGCCGCTGTCATTAATTTTTGACGCGTTTGTAATTGGTGAAGCTGAAGTTATTTTGCCGCCGTTTATTGAAGTTGTGAAAGAAAATTTGCCGCGCCTTGAAACATTGGAAAAAATTTCGCAAGTTTTGGGTATGTACGTTCCAAAATTTTTTGACTGTAATTATAATTCTGACGGCACAATAAAAAAAATCTATTCCCTACTCCCTACTCCCTATTCCCTAAAAAGGCAATGGCTGAAAAATCTTGACGAATACCCCGCGCACTCCGTCATAATCACTGACGACACAGAATTTAATATGTACTTGATAGAAACTGCGCGCGGTTGCGGGCACCACTGCCGCTTTTGTATGGCGGGCTATTGTTTCAGAAAACCGCGTAACCGTTCGCTTGAAATTTTAAAGGCTGAAGTTGACGCCGCAAAAAAATTTGGTAAGAAAATTGGATTAATGGGCGCGGCAATTTCAGATTATCCGCAGATTAACGAACTTTGCAAATATATTTTGGATTCAAATTTGGAAATGTCCGTTGCGTCATTTCGCGCAGATTCTGTTACAAAAGAATTGGTTGAGGCGTTGGTTAAAAGCGGCTTGAAAACTTTGACTGTTGCACCGGAAGTCGGCAGCGAAAAAATGCGGGCGGTTGTCAATAAATCTATCACTGAAGAAAATATTTTTACGGCGGTTGAATTGGGAATTGCGGCGGGGCTGAAAAATTTCAAGCTGTACTTTATGATTGGTTTACCTTTTGAAGAATTGGCTGACGTTGAAGAAATTGTAAACTTGACAATCAGATTAAAAAAATTTGTCGGTACAGGCAGATTAACTTTAAGCGTCAATCCTTTTGTACCAAAACCTTTTACGCCGTTTCAGTGGGCGAAATTTGCCGACAAAAAATATCTGAACGCGGCACTAAAAATTTTGCGTACCGGCTTAAAAAATCTGCGCGGCGTGGAAATAATTTCAGAATCAATAAAATCTGCCGAAGTGCAAGCAATTTTGGCGCGTGGCGATAGACGAATTGCCGAATTTGTAATACAATCTGATTCGCCGCAGAAATTTTTGGAAGTCCTGCGCGATTCTGATATTGACGAAGATTTTTATTTGCGGGAACGTGCGGCAGATGAAATTTTTGCGTGGGATTTTTTGGATATGGGATTTGAAAAAAAATATCTTCGCGCAGAATTTGAACGGGCGGCGGCTTTAAAATCAACGCCTGCTTGTTTCGACGGCTGCAAACGTTGCGGAGTTTGTTTGTAATGAAAGGCGGTTTATAATGAAAATTCTTGAAGACACCCTAAATTTTTTTATTGATGAAACTAAAAATACAAGAATCTTTGATTTACCAAAATTTTTAACTATTATGGAAGATGCTTTTCAAAAGTCTGGTTTTCGTGACGAACGTAAAGACAACGAACAAAAAAATATTTTAGTTATGCGGCTTGATGGTATCGGAGATAATGTTTTGAGTAGCGGTTTTCTTCGTGAACTTCGCCGCAATTATCCTTCGGCATACATTACTTTGATTGTCAATCCAACTGTTTATAATCTTGTTGAGCTTTGTCCTTATGTAAATGAAGTATTTCCTATCACTTATAATGAAAATTTAATTTTTTGGCTTAATGGCGCAATAAAACTTTGTCGAGAACAACTTTGGAGAAGACATTTTGATATTTGTTTCCATCCGCGCTGGGATATTGCTTATTGCTATGAACATTTATTAGGATTTATCAGCGGCGCAAAGGAACGTATTGGTTACAGTACAAAAGTTTATCCCGCAAAAGAAAAAATTAATGCCGGTTACGATTTATTCCTTACAAAATCAATTTTAAATCCGCCGAATGTAATTCATGAAACTGAAAGAAATTTGTACATTTTGAAAGCACTTGGCTTAAATGTTCAAGATACTAAAAATGAAGTCTGGTTTAACCACGAAGATATTTTAGCCGCAAATGAATTAATTATGAAAACGGGGGGGGGTATTATGACGCCACTTATTGCAATTTGCAACGGTGCCGGAGCTTTAGCAAGAGTTTATCCTCCACAACTTCTTTTACAAGCTTTAAAATTGATTGCTGACAAAAATGATTGTACTTATATATATATTGGAGCAAAAAAATTTATAGAATTTGGAAATTTTTTAAAGCAAGCTCTGGGAAACCGATTAATTGACCTTTCGGGCAAAACTACCTTAAGAGAAACTTGTGCAGTAGTTTCAAAAACTTCAATGTATATTGGCGCAGATACCGGTACAATGCATATTGCGGCGGCGTCACAAGTTCCAGTAATTATGTTGGGGCACGAAGCCGCAGATTATCCCAAAAATTATCTTAGTATGTGTAAAAGATTTTCACCGTGGCAGACTCCAACTAAAATTCTTCAACCGCCTTATGCATTAAGTCCTTGTTCTGAATTTAACCCCAGAAGCGGATGTGCCGCAAATAGTCCTCATTGCATTACGCAAATTTCCCCGCAAAATATTGCAGACGCTTTTGATATTATGAAAAAAATTACCTACAATTCTAAATAAGATTGGAGTAAATTTATGAGTTATTTTTTGAGGCGAAATGAACAGAATCTTTGGCACGGGAAATTTTCAAGTTTTCCCGAAGATTTAATAGTACACGCAATTTCAACGCGGCTTGGCGGTTTCAGCCAAAAACCTTTCGACAGTTTAAATTTGGCGTTGCACGTCGGCGACAATGCGGAAAATGTTTTGGCTAATCGAAAAAAATTTATTCAATCGCTCGGCTTTAACCTTGAAGATATTGTCACGCCAAATCAAGTGCACGGCGATAAAATTTTCAAAGTTGAAGAAATTCACAGGGGGCGCGGCAGTCAAAATTATTCTGATTCAATCGAAAAAACTGACGCCCTTATTACCAATGTAAAAAATTTGCCGCTGATGTTGTGTTTTGCAGATTGTGTACCGATTCTTTTTGTTGACACTGAAAATTTGGCGGTAGGAATTGCGCACGGCGGCTGGAAAGGTACAATGAAAAAAATTGCCGCAAAAACTTTTCTTGCAATGAAGGAAAATTTCGGCACGCAGGCTGAAAATTGTTTGATTGGTATTGCGCCTTCTATTGGTCCTTGTTGTTACGAAATTGGCGACGAAGTAAAAAAAATCTGCGCTGAAACTTTTCCCAACAATCCCGAATTAATCATTGAATGCGACGGCAAAAATTTTTTGGATTTATGGGCGGCTAATAAAATTCAGCTTATGGAAGTTGGCTTGCCGGAAAAAAATATTGACGTGGCGGGCGAATGTACCTGTTGCAATTCAAATTGGTATTTTTCGTATAGAGCGGCGCGCGGCGAAACGGGCAGAATTGCCGCTGCTATAGGGATTAGGGAATAGGGAATAGGGAGTAGGGAATAGTTACTATTCCCTATCCACTATCCACTATCCACTATTCCCTAAAACCGACCGAAGGGAGATTTTAAAGAATGTCAGTACTTTTAGAAACGCCGTACGGCACGCGGGATTTTTTACCACGCGAGGCGGCGGCGAAACGTGCGATTGAAAATAAATTGGCAAAACTTTTTTTAGAATTCGGCTACGAAGAAGTTGTAACACCGACAATGGAATTTTTGGAAACGCTGAAAATTTCCGGCGGCGTTGAATCAGATTTATTTAAAATGTTCGACCAAAATAACCGCACGCTTGCACTTCATCACGAATTGACAACGCCCATTGCGCGGCTTGTAAGCAGCAGATTGAAAGATTCGCCGCTTCCACTGAAACTTTCGTACAATACCAGCGTTTTCAGATTCAGAAAAAATCAGCCGGAGCGACAATGTGAATTTTATCAAGCGGGCGTTGAACTTTTGGGCGCGTCTAATGCCTTTGCAGATGCCGAAATTATCGCACTTGCCGCGCAGTCTTTGAAAGTTGCCGGCTTAAAAGATTTTACAATTTGCCTTGGACAGGTTGAATTTTCAAACGGCTTGATGGAAGAAAACAACCTTTCGCCCGCCGTAAAATCCGAAATTAAAAATGCTATTGAACGTCATAACATTGTTGAACTTGAAAAAATTGTTGACGCTTTAAACTTGGAAAAAAGCGCGGCTGATTCACTCAAA
>JAFSZS010000112.1 GCA_017455645.1 Selenomonadaceae bacterium
AAGGCGCACAGGACGTGCGCCGCCCGCGCAAATCGCACGGATGCGATTTCAGCGGGCTTGCAACTGTGATGAACAAGAACAGTTGCTCTTTCTTTGCTAGGCGTTTCTTTTTGCGCCAAAAAGAAATGCCGACTTGTTAAAATTAAAAGGATAATTTTCAAACAAAATACTGTTTTAAAAAATTTGACAGAAAAAAAATTAGCGTGTATAATTCGCAAATGTAACGGAGAGGTGTCCGAGCGGTTGAAGGTGACGGTCTTGAAAACCGTTGTACGGAAACGTACCGTGGGTTCGAATCCCACCCTCTCCGCCATTTTTTTTGCCTAAAGTTTAACCGCTAATCTGAAGATTGTCTACATTTTTTTTTCAGAAATATGCTTGGGTATCCATACTTGAATTGACTTTTTATCTGCAAGATTTTAAAATTATTGCAGATTTTTTTTATTTTGAGAAGGAGGGGTACGTGTGTTTTTTTTGAGGCGAAAATTTATAACTGCAGCACTCATAGCATCAATTTCAGCAACAATTTTTACCGGTTGCGGCGAACAACCGAAACAGCAAGCACAGGCACCTAAACAACAAGTAAAAGTTATGAAAGTCGTACAACGAGACACGCCACTTTCAAGCGAGTATGCAGGGCAACTTGTCGGTACTGATGAAGTCAAAGTGCAATCCAAAATTTCCGGCAACGTCGTAGAAAAGCACGTAGTAGGCGGGCAATACGTCGAGGCAGGGCAATTACTTTTTAAAATCGATGACAGGCAGTATCAATCGCAGGTAATGGCGGCGCGTGCGTCTTTGGCACAGGCTGACGTAAATTATCAAAATGCAAAAATCGATTTACAGCGAAATGAAATGCTCTTGAAAGAAAACGCAATAGCCGAGCAAACAGTTACAACTCAAGCGGCACTTGTTAAAGCATACGAGGCAGCTTGCGCGGCGGCGGCGGCTCAAGTTCAACTTGCACTTGAAAATTTGGCTGATACTGAAATTTACGCGCCAATGAGCGGGCAGCTCGGCGTTGACGATGTTGCAGTTGGTGCATTCGTCGGCGCAGGTACAACTACCTTGGTTACAATCGGTTCAATAGACCCAATTTTTGCAAGATTTACAATCAGCGAAAACGAATATTTAAAATTTATGACAGTTCAATCTATGCAAGCCAATCATAACCCAATTCACGTTACAATTACACTTTCTGACGGCAGAGAATATCCCTACGAAGGACAAATTGTTGAAACTGACAGGGAACTTGCAAACAATACCGGCTCTTTGATTATGAAGGCGATTTTCCCCAATCAAGGCGGTATTTTAATGCCCGGTATGTTTGCCCGCGTCAAGTTAAGCGGTGAAACTATTCCCAATGCTCTTTTAGTTCCTCAACGCGCCGTACAACAACTTTTGGGTAAATCTTTTGTAATGTGCGTTGGTGAAGACGGTAAATCTGTTGCAAAAACCATTGAACTTGGACAGCAAGTCGGCAGTTATTATGTTGTAAATGGCGGCGTAACTGCAAATGATACAATCGTTGTTGAAGGTTTAACAAATCTGCGCGAAGGTGTCGATTTAGCGGCAACCGAAGTTTCAGCCGGCGATATGGGCTTCACTCTTTCCAATGTTACAACGCCCTATCAAACAGATATAATCGCAGGCGCAACTTCCAACAATCCGAATGCTCCCGCTAATTTGAATCAGTAAGGGGGCGGCAAAATGAAAATTTTTACCGAAATTGCAAAAAAACTTCTTAAACGTCTTGAAATGCCTGAAAGTGCGTTTGAAAGTTTCACGGCAATAAAAAATAACTTCAAAAGTCAAAATCGCCGCTATGAGCATTACAGGAAAAATTACAGGCAACGTTTAACGTTTCGCCAAATTTATAATTCAAGGGGGCGGCAAAGTGAATAACTTTTTTATCGATTTTAAGGCGTCTCACAAGCCCGTAGACGCGTTTTCAGCCGCCTTTGAAGGATTTATATCTAAAAAAAATTCAAACGCCGCTATGAGCCTCTCAACGCAAAATACGGCTATTCGATAAGGGGGCGGCGACGTGGCTAAATTTTTTATTCACAGACCAATTTTCGCAATAGTTATTTCCTTGATTATTGTTTTGGTTGGAATTTTGGCGGGCTTACAACTTCCTATCGCGCAGTACCCGCAAATTTCCCCGCCTACTGTTTCAGTCAGCACAACCTACACCGGCGCAAATGCTGAAGTTGTTGACCAAACTATCGCGCAGGTTATCGAACAACAAGTAAACGGTACACAAGGTATGGACTATATGAGTTCCAACTCCGACGATACGGGGCGTTATTCGTTATCTGTTGTTTTTGAAGTTGGAACTGACAGCGATATGGACTCTGTTAAAGTTCAAAATAACGTAGCCGTTGCAAACGCAAGCTTGCCAAGTGCGGTACAATCTGTAGGCGTTGTAACTCGTAAATCTTCAAGTCAAATGGCGTTAATGTTTGCAATTTATTCGCCCGATGGCAGATACGACCGCGCTTTTATGAAAAACTACGCGGATATTTATTTGTTGGACGCAGTTAAGCGCGTCAACGGCGTAGGCGATATTCAGATTTTCGGCGCGGATTATTCAATGCGCGTTTGGCTGAATCCAGATAAATTGGCGGAATTAGATTTAACTGTTTCACAAGTTACCTCTGCAATTAATGAACAGAATCAGCAAGCCGCCGCCGGTACGGTAGGTTCAATGCCTGTTAATATCGGGCAAGAAAAACAGTATACCGGCAAAGTACAAGGGCGTTTAACTTCTGTTGAAGAATTTGGAAATATCATTATTAAAAGCGACGGACAAGGCGGCTTTGTGCGCTTAAAAGATATTGCAAGAATCGAAACAGGGCAAAAAGCGTACAACATTATCAGTAAATATAACGGCAATTCGGCTGTAGGTTTCGGTATCCTTTTGACAAGTGACGCAAATGCAATGACTACCGTTGCTGAAGTTAAAAGAATCGTTGCCGAAAGTGAAGTAGATTTACCGCCCGGTTTAAAAATTGGGCAAATTATGGACTCCACAGATTATATCCGTGAATCAATCGAAGAAGTTGCACATACTTTTGTTGAAGCGTTGGTATTGGTTGTTGTAGTTATCTTTGTATTTTTGCAAAGTTGGCGTGCAACATTGATCCCGCTGTTGGCTGTACCTGTTTCACTGATTGGAACATTCGCAAGTTTTATTTTGCTGGACTTTTCAATTAACACACTTACACTTTTTGCAATGGTTTTGGCAATAGGCTTGGTTGTTGACGATGCTATAGTTGTTATTGAAAATGTTGAGCACCATATGGAAAGCGGCTTGGAACCTGTTGACGCAACCGAGCGCGCAATGGATGAAGTACAAGGACCGGTTGTAGCTATTGCATTTGTATTGGCGGCGGTTTTTGTACCTGTTGCATTTTTGGGCGGTATGACGGGCGTACTTTATCGGCAGTTTGCATTGACCATAGCAATTTCAATGGGCTTGAGTGCGTTTATAGCGTTGACATTGACGCCGGCACTTTGTGCGATGATTTTAAAACCTAAAGACCCCTATAAAAAGGCAGGAATTTTTGATAAAGCGTTTGGCGCGTTTAATCGCTGGTTTGAACGTACAAAAAATTCTTATGTTGGAATTGTTGCAGGATTTATTAAACGTTCCGGCTTGGCGTTTGTATGTTTGGCTGTTATCTGCGCTTTAATGTGGGTAGTTTATCAGCGGTTGCCTTCAACATTTGTACCTGAAGAAGATCAAGGCTACTTTATGACGGCTATAAGTTTGCCTGAAGGTACTTCAATGAATCATACAGTAGAAACGATTGACAAATTAAGCGCGGCGGTTATGAAAGAAATGCCCGGGCTTGAAATTTGTATGTCGGCAACGGGATTTGATATTCTTTCGGGCGGTTCAAAGCCGAGCGCGGGAATTATTGTTTGCAGTTTAAAATCTTGGGGACAACGCGGACCGGAGGCGTCGATTAACGCTTGTATCGGTACAATGTTCAGATTGGGCGCGCAGGTTACGCCGGAAGCGCAGGTTATAGCGTTTAACCCGCCTGCACTTCCCGGCTTAGGTAACGTCGGCGGTTGGTCGTTGCAACTTCAAGATATGGCAGGGCACACCAACGAGGAACTTAACGAAATTACAAACAGAATCGTTGCAAAGGCTAACCAACGCCCCGAATTGCAAGGCGTGCGTACCACTTTTAATATTTCTTCTCCAACTGTTGAATATGACATTGACAGAGAAAAAATTAAACTTTTGGGCGTAAGTTTAAGCGATGTTTTCACGGCTTTACAAGTTAATTTCGGCGGTATGCAGGTTAATGACTTCAACGAATTTGGGCGCACGTACAAAGTTATGTTACAATCTGACGTTTTGTACCGCTCTGAAGCTGATTCTGCAAAATTTATTTTCGTCAAAGGCAGCGACGGGCAAAAAGTACCGCTTGATACTTTGATAACTCCGCGCCTTAGCACAGGTCCTACTCAAATTTCAAGATTTAATATTTCTCGCGCAGTTGCAATTCAAGGCAACGCGGCTGACGGTTACAGCTCCGGTCAAGCTATGAATGCCATTGAAGAAGTTGTTCATGAAGAGGCAGGCACGGGCTTTAATATTGAATGGTCGGGACAATCTCGCGAAGAGAAAAAAGCTGCAAGCTCTACCATGCAAGTTTTGGCGTTGGCATTGGTATTTGTATTCTTAATGCTCGCCGCACTCTATGAATCTTGGAGCGTACCTTTCGCAGTATTATTGACAGTGCCGACGGGAATATTCGGCGCGGTTGTATCTGAA
>JAFSZS010000113.1 GCA_017455645.1 Selenomonadaceae bacterium
CGCCGGCTTCCGTCAAGCAGATATGTTTTTGGTTACGGTCAAAAAGCGTTAAATTTAATTCTGCCTCCAAAGATTGAATCGCCTTTGTAACCGAAGGCTGCGAAACGTGCAAAAAGTGCGCCGCCTTCGTGAAATTTTTCAATGAACTAACCGCGCAAAAATATTCAAGCTGTCGTAGTTCCATTCAGCACCTCAACCGATAACGTACGCGCCGCGCGTGTCCAAATCCAGAATCAGCGCGTTTGCTTGCACGTTATTTTTTTTGAACGCCTGCACCATTTCAACGGCGATATTATTTTCAATGTGTTTGGCAACCGCCGAAAAAGCAATCAGGCAAGGTCCCGCGCCGCTTAAACAAACGCCCAACGCGCCCGCCTTTTTTGCCGCGTGAAAAACTTCATGCATACCCGGGACTAATTTTGTGCGGTACGGCTGATGGAGTGTATCGTCAAACGCCGTTGTCAAAAATTTTTCCTTGCCTTGCATAAGCGCGGCAACCAACATTGACGCCCGCCCAATATTAAAAACCGCGTCTTTCAGCGATACACTTTTGGGCAAAACTTGACGCGCAATCCGAGTTGACAGCGGAAAATCCGGTACTGCCACAATCAATTTTAATTTTAATTTTGGCAGAAAAGAAAAAGTTTGAACTTGCCCGCGGTCAACAGTGCTGATTGTAAAGCCGCCGTAAATCGCCGGTGCAACGTTATCGGGGTGTCCTTCAATTTCGGTTGCGAATTTTAAAATTTCTTTGCGGTTGAAAGGCTTACCGACAATTTCATTAGCCGCGGTTAAACCTGCAACAATCGCCGCCGCGCTGGAGCCTAAGCCGCGTGACATTGGAATATTGTTTTGCATTTTCAGAATTGCGCCCTTGAATTTTTCGGCGTTGTTTGAACGCTCCAAAATCATTCGCGCAGCTTTCCAAACAATATTTTTTTCGTCAGTTGGAATAGTTTCCGCGCCGTCGCCGTGCGCCTCAATCGTCAAAGAATTTTCCTCAAGCAAAGTTAATTCCAAATCGTTGTAAATCGTGGCGGCAAGCCCCAAACAATCAAAGCCGGGACCGCAATTCGCAGAAGTACCGGGAACTCTTACAGTAACTTTATTTAAATCCATAAACCTCAACTCTCGACGCGCATAACGCTTGAAATTTCATCAACAACCGACAATTTTTTCAATTCGTCCTGCGCGATTAAAATATTTTTATGTTTAACTTTGTGAGTGACAACAACCAATTCTGCATGATCTTCAACCGAGCTGTTAGTTTGTGCAACCGAATTTAAACTTACGCCGGCATTGCCAAAAGTTGTGGCAACCGCGCCCAAAACGCCCGGCTTATCGTCAACCAAAAGTCTAATGTAATAAGAAGAAACAGTTTCTTCAATGGGGCAAATAGGCTTTTTGTTGTAGCAAGTGCAGCCGAAACGCCCGACGCTGTTTGTTTGAATACCCTTTGCAATTTCGATAATGTCGGCGATAACCGCTGAGGCAGTGGGAAAACCCGCGCCCGGTCCAAAAAACATTGCTTCGTTGATAGGATAACCTTTCACGAAAATTGCATTGAAAACGCCGTTGACGCTTGCAAGCGGATGAGTTTTCGGCAAAAGTACCGGATGAACTCGAACATCAACGCCCGCTTCAGATTCTTTACCAATAGCCAAAAGTTTTACCACATAACCCAAATTTGCGGCGTGCTGAATATCTTTTGGCGTAATTTTTGTGATACCTTCAATCGACACGTCGTCGAATTGCACGCGAGAATTAAAGGCGATTGACGCAAGAATAGCAATTTTGCGGGCGGCGTCTTTGCCTTCAACGTCAGCGGCAGGATTCGCTTCCGCGTAACCTTTCGCCTGCGCTTCTTTCAAAACTGTATCGTAGTCCGCGCCGTCTTCAGTCATTTTGGTAAGCATGTAATTTGTTGTTCCATTTACAATACCAAGAATTTCTGAAATTTTATTGCCGGTAAGCGAGCGTTTCAAAGGCATAATAATTGGAATTGCCCCGCCAACTGAAGCTTCAAATAAAAAGTCAACGTGATTCTTTTCGGCGGCGTCAAAAAGTTCAGAGCCGAATTGTGCAACCGCGTCTTTGTTTGCCGTGACAACGCTTTTTCCGTGTTCCATAGCTTGCAACATAAAAGTTTTGGCAATTTTAGTACCGCCGATTAATTCAACGACGATTGAAATTTCAGGGTCGTTTAAAATTTCGTCAAAGTTGCTTGTGGCGTTAAAACCTTTTTCTTGAAGGGCGGGTATTTCGTGCGGCAGTACCAAAATATTTTTAATTTGAATTTCAGTTTCTGCGCGTTGAGCAATTATATCTTTGTTATCAGTTAAAACCTTGATTACACTGCCGCCGATTGTTCCTGCTCCAAGCAGTGCGATTTTTATTACCGGTTTATTATCCATAAAAAATTTATTCCTCCCGTAAATCTGAAAATTAACTAACAAAAAAATATTCGGCGGCGAAATTAATATTTCCTGCAACAGAAAAACTTTCACATTTATAAATAAAGTGTTACAATTACAAAAAACTTGAGGAGGAAAAATTTTGAAATATATCAGCACTCGTTCAAAAATTGCGCCGCTTGAATCTTCTGAAGTAATTTTGAAAGGCATAGCAGATGACGGCGGCTTGTTCGTTCCTGAAACAATCCCAAAAGTTACACTCGACGAAATTAAATCACTGGTTGAAAAAAATTATGTTGGGCGCGCAGTTCCAATTTTAAGCAAATTTCTTACAGATTTTACCGAAGATGAACTCTTTGAAAGTTGCGAACTTGCTTATGATTGGTTTGATACTCAATCCAAAGTACCATTGATAATTTTGCTGAAAGATGAAGCGAGCAAAAATTCTCCTGTCGGAATTATGGAATTGTGGCACGGACCAACTTCCGCCTTTAAGGATATGGCACTTCAACTTTTGCCGCAACTTATGACGCGGGCTTTAAAGAAAGTTGGCGAAACGAAAGAAATTTTAATTTTGGTGGCAACGAGCGGCGATACGGGAAAAGCCGCGCTTGCCGGATTTGCCGACGTACCGCAGACAAAGATAATGGTTTTCTATCCTGCAGACGGCGTAAGCAAAATTCAAAAACTTCAAATGGTTACTCAAGTCGGAAAAAATGTAAATGTTACGGCGGTTAATGGGAATTTCGACGATTGCCAAAACGGCGTCAAAAAAATTTTCGCAGATGAAAATATTCGCGCAGAATTGGAAAAATCCAACGTCAAATTAAGTTCGGCAAATTCGATTAACTGGGGGCGTCTCGTACCGCAAATTTGTTACTATTTCGCCTCTTACGCCGAATATATAAAATCCGAAGCAATTAAACTTGGCGACGCGGTAAACGTTGTAGTTCCTACCGGAAATTTCGGAAATATTTTGGCGGCTTACTACGCAAAAAGAATGGGCTTACCTGTAAAAAAATTAATTTGCGCGTCGAATATCAATCACATTCTTACAGATTTTTTCAATACCGGCGTTTATGACAGAAACAGGGAATTTTATAAAACAATTACGCCTTCAATGGATATTTTAATTTCCAGCAACCTTGAAAGACTTTTGTATCACGAAACAAACGGCGATACAGAGCGCGTCAAAACTTTTATGACAGAATTAAATTCTACCGGCAAATACAAAATCAATTCTTCGCTGAAAAATCGCCTCGACAAAATTTTTTATGCAGATTACGCCACTGAAGCCGAGACTTCAAATTTTATCAAGGAAATTTTTGACAATTACGGTTACCTTGTTGATACACATACCGCGGTTGCTTTGTCTGTTGCCAGCAAATATCGTAAAAATACTCGGGATATGTCGCCGTTGCTTGTTGCCTCAACTGCAAGCCCTTTCAAATTCACAGGCGCGGTACTTTCTGCACTCGGTCAAAGTATTGAAGGCATTGACGATCTCGAACAGCTTGACAAACTTAATCTGATAACAAAAAAAGACATACCGAAAAATCTTGCGAAACTCGGTACTGCAAAAATTCTTCACGAAAATATTTGCGATAAAAACGAAATGGCGGAGCAAGTTTTAAAATTCGTTGTTCGATAATTTATAAAATGCAAAAAAATCTGCACGATTTTCAAGTAGCCCGTTATCAACGGGATTTTAAACCGTTTTGTAGTTTATAAAGAAAAATCCCCGCTTTTTGGCGGGGCTTTTTAAATTAGGATTTTTTTTATGGAAAATTAATTGTTAGCTTGAATCCTACGAATTTCATTATTAAGCATTTGGGTATCGTGCTCGGATTGAATTTCGTTGTAAAGTCCTTCGAGCTTTGCAACCCTTTTATCTTTGAAGGAGTGTCCATTGTAGTTGTTATGGTGTTCAGCAACAAAACTTCTGCCTCATGCTTAGGAATAATTTTCGCTGTATTCGTTTTCCATAAATTCAATCTTTTTGACTTTCTCTGTAGTGCAAATAGCTTTTGAAAGAATTTCAAACTCGGCAGGTTGCATACTTGCGATTTTGACAACGATAGATTTTACAAAATCTTCAACCAAAAAGCACCTTTACTAAAACTCCCACTACTAAAACCCGCGGGATTCTCGAGACTAGTAAATAATTTCACTTAATTACCGAGCTATCCCCATAATTCTTACGGTTCATTTGTACGTCTCGATTTTAGCAAATCAGATTTTTTTGATTTTCCAATGCCTTCGCGCAGGATTCTGATAATAAAATTGACAACCGCGCCGAAATAAGATATTATCTGCTTGTTATAAAAATTTTGGAGGTTTGATATAATGCCTATGATGGATTTGACAAAATACGGAATTACCGGCACAACCGAAGTACTTTACAACCCAACTTATGAAGTGCTTTTCAATGAAGAAACTAAACCCGGGCTTGAAGGCTTCGACGTTGGACAGGAAACCGAACTTGGCGCAATTAACGTTATGACAGGCGAATTTACCGGACGTTCTCCTAAAGATAAATTCATTGTTTACGATGACACAACCAAAGAAGGCGCGCCCGGCGAAATTTGGTGGACTTCAGACGAATACAAAAACGACAATAAAAAATGCTCCGTCGAAAGTTGGAAAGTTTTAAAAGAACTCGCTATCAAAGAACTTTCTAACAAAAAGCTTTACGTTGTTGACGGTTTCTGCGGCACTCACAAAGATACTCGTATGAAAATTCGTTTTATCATGGAAGTTGCATGGCAGGCGCATTTTGTTACCAATATGTTTATTCGCCCCAAAACTCAAGAAGAATTTGATCAAGAACCGGATTTCGTAGTTTACAACGCGTCAAAGGCTAAAGTCGAAAATTGGAAAGAACTCGGCTTAAATTCCACAACCGCTGTTGTTTTCAACGTCACAAGCAAAGAACAAGTTATCATTAACACTTGGTACGGCGGCGAAATGAAAAAGGGTATGTTCAGCATGATGAACTACTTCCTGCCGCTTAAAGGTATTGCCGCGATGCACTGCTCCGCCAATACCGATATGAATCACGAAAACACCGCTATTTTCTTTGGACTTTCCGGCACAGGCAAAACTACCCTTTCAACAGATCCAAAACGTTTGCTGATTGGCGACGACGAGCACGGCTGGGACGATTCAGGCGTTTTCAACTTTGAAGGCGGTTGCTACGCTAAAGTTATCAATCTTGACCCCGTTGCCGAGCCGGATATTTACGGCGCAATTACCCGCGACGCACTTTTGGAAAATGTTACTGTTGACAAAGACGGCAAAATTGATTTTTCAGATAAAAGCGTTACAGAAAATACCCGCGTAAGTTATCCTATTTATCACATTAAAAAAATCGTTCGCCCTGACAGTCACGGTCCGGCGGCTCAATCTGTTATCTTCCTTAGCGCAGATGCGTTTGGCGTACTCCCGCCCGTTTCAATTTTGACGCCCGAACAAACTAAATATTATTTCCTTAGCGGCTTTACTGCGAAATTGGCAGGTACAGAGCGCGGAATTACCGAGCCTACTCCTACTTTCAGCGCGTGTTTCGGTCAAGCGTTCCTTGAATTGCATCCTACAAAATATGCTGAAGAATTGGTAAAACGTATGGAAAAATCCGGCGCAAAAGCTTACCTCGTCAACACCGGCTGGAACGGCACAGGCAAACGCATTTCAATTAAAGATACGCGCGGAATTATCGACGCAATTTTGGGCGGCGCAATTAAAACCGCTCCTACAAAGAAACTCCCAATTTTCAACTTTGAAATTCCTACCGAACTTGAAGGCGTTGCTACAAATATTCTTGACCCGCGCGACACTTATGCTGATCCTGCTGAATGGGATAAAAAAGCTAACGACCTTGCAGCACGTTTCATTAAAAACTTTAAGAAATACGAATACAACGAAGCCGGAAAGGCTCTTGTTCCTGCAGGTCCGCAACTCTAATTTAGAAATTTATTTTTCAGATAAAAAAGCCCCGCTGAAATATGCGGGGTTTTATTTTTTGCAGGAATTTAAAATTTTTCTACGAATTGAGATAAAAAATTGTAAGGAGGTTTGATTCTATTGCGTACTGATATGCCTAAGAAAGACCGAAATGCATTGATTGGCGTCGTTGTGGTAATGCTGTCGTTTTTTTTGACAGTAGTATTTTACTATTTTGAAAAAGAAATTAATATGCATAAAGAAAACATTTATAAGCCTGTTCCTTTTTTTGATGAACTTTACAGTAATTTTTGGTCGGGATATTTGAATTTGTCTTTTATGGACAGAAGTTTGATTGGCATTGTAACCTTAATATTGCTATGTATTATTGGGTTATTTATCATAAAGAAAATGCCAGCAATATTGCAATGGACTTTATTACCAACTTTTGCAATATCTGTTGTATACGATAATAGTTTGAACAATCTGCTTAACAATATGAATATTACGCCATTCGGTTGGTTAAATACAATCATTGCGCTTATTTTCCTATCATTGTGGGGGGATTATGTCTTTTAATTATTCCTATATTGATTCTTGGTGTTGGCGGAGTTTTATTTGGGGTTGGAGGTGCAGTAGCGCAAGAACAAATACGCGCAGAAAGGGAAGAACACATTAAAAATCTTCGTAATAAAAAATCTCGTTTAGAATTTGAACGTGGTCAAATTAAAACGAGTAATACTTTGTTAGATGGTTGGATAGGCAATAGTTCTAGTCCATCCGAATTAGAACATAACAGAAGAAAATACGACCGATTATCAAAAGAAATTGATAAATTAGATGGTGATTTGAAAAAATTTGAAGATGATGATTGATAAAAATATAGAATTCAAAAAAAGAACCGTCGAAAAATTCGGCGGTTTTTTAGTGTCAAAAAATTTTAGCGCAGATATTTATTTTCAAGTTCGGCTAAAGTTCCGTCGTCTCTAATTTCAGCCAATACAAAATTTATATAATTCAAAAATTCTTGGTCGCCTTTCTGCATTAAAATTCCACAAGAATGAGTTGTAAAAGGCTTGTTAATCAAGGGCGCGGCTAAATTTGGATTCGCTTTAATGTAAGTCAACGCCTCGACAGTTTCAGTTATCATAATGTCAGCATTTCCCGCCGCAATTTGATTCGGTATTTCTGCATTTTCGTTGAAAACAATCAGCGTTGCATTTTTCAAATTGGCGTGTGCAAATTTTTCATTCGTGCCGCCGGGATTTATCATAACTCTAACATTCGGCTTGTTAATATCTGCAAGCGATTTAAATTTTTTGGCGTCCTTTTTCCTGCAAAGAATAGTTTTGCCGAACATTCCAACGCCGTAACCGTCAGACATTGCCAAAACTTTTGCACGCGCGTAATTTCTTGAAATGCCGCAAAGTGCAATGTCAAATTTCCCTGCCAAAGTATCAGCCGTTAAAGTACTCCACGTTGTAGGAACATATTCAATTCGAACGCCCAAAGAATCAGCAATAATTTTTGAAAGTTCGGC
>JAFSZS010000114.1 GCA_017455645.1 Selenomonadaceae bacterium
AATCACGTAACCGGCGGTATCATCTTGTGCAGAAGTGATTTTTTGCCCTGTAGAAATTTTTTTCAAAGACTTGCAAGCGTCAGAAGTTTCTTTGTTAATTTCCGCCATCGCCAGTTGTGACGCCGAATTGTGTAAAATTGCTAACGGCATAAAAAAACCTCCCTGTTATTTTATCTCAAACAGAATATCGAACAGGAAGATTTTTTGTAAATCAAAATTGAAAAAGTGTAAGTTATTTTAAAAAACCGTTGATAATTTGTTCTTCAGCTTCAGTTTCAGTTAAGCCGAGCGTCATAAGTTTAATAATTTGGTCGCCGGCGATTTTACCGATAGCCGCCTCGTGAACAAGCATTGCGTCAACGTTATTTGCCTCAAGGGAAGGCACAGCCAAAATTTTTCCTTCGTCCATAATGATTGAATCGCATTCTGTATGACCGTTGCAGGCGGCGTTTCCAACAATGCACAGATCCAATTTCTGAAAAGATTTATCCCTAGCTACGCCGCGTGAAACAACATCTGCGCCGGAATTTTCGCCGTTAAGATTAATTTTGTACGCGCTGTAAGCTTTTTGTTCGCCGTGCGTCATAAGTCTTTCACGAACAATTAATTTTGCGCCCGCGTCAACATTTGCGGTAGTAGTGCGGCTGGTTGAATCGACGCCCTTAATTTGTACCATTTCCATTTCCATAAAACTTTCTGCGCCGAGTGTAACTTCAGTAACGGGATTTAAAATTCTTTTGCCAGTGCCGGTGCCGCTGCCGTAATGCTTTTCAACGTATTTGACTTTGGAATTTTTCCCGACAAAAAATCTGTGTACGCCGTCATGCTCTGAATTGGAACTGCCGCAATTATCAATTCCGCAACCCGCAACAATTACCACGTCGCAATTTTCGCCAATGAAAAAATCGTTGTAGACAGTTTCAGTTAAGCCGCTCGCACTCAAAACAACGGGGATATGAACGCTTTCATTTTTGGTATTGTCTTTAATTTTTATGTCAATTCCCGTGCCGTCGTCTTTGGAAGAAATTTCAATGTTGGCGGTACTGTTGCGCCCGGCAAGTTGAGAATTTGCCCGAAAATTGTACGCGCCTATTGGAACTTTATGCAGTCCCGCAATTTCTGAAATTAATCTTTTTTGTATTTCGTCAAGTTGGAACATTTTTTCACCTCTTCAATTTTTCGCATTCTTGAATAACATTTTCGCTGTTGATAATTTCCGGCAGAATATCTTTAGCCGCGCCGTGATTTTTAATTTGCCCGTCTGCCAACACAATTATTTCATCTGCGATACTCAAAATTCTTTCTTGGTGCGAAATAATTATTATCGAACTGTCGGAAATATTTTTGCGCATATCTTCAAAAATTTGTATCAAGTGTTTAAAGCTCCAAAGGTCAATACCGGCTTCCGGCTCGTCGAAAATTGAAAGTTTTGTTTTACGCGCAAGGATTGTAGCAATTTCAATTCTTTTGAGTTCGCCGCCGGAAAGTGAAGAATTTACCTCGCGGTTGATATAATCTTTGGCGCAAAGTCCAACGGCTGCAAGAAAATTGCAAGCGTCGTTGAATTTTAATTTGCCGCCCGCCGCAATTTTCAGCAAGTCGAAAACTTCAAGCCCTTTAAATTTTACGGGTTGTTGGAAGGCAAAACTTATTCCCAATTTGGCGCGTTCGGTAATATTTTTTTCGGTAATGTCTACGCCGTCAAAAATAATTTGCCCGCCGGTAGGTTTTTCAATTCCTGCGATAATTCTTGCAAGGGTTGACTTGCCGCCGCCGTTCGGTCCCGTTATTACGCAGAATTTTTTATTTTCCAGCGTCAAATTTATTCCGCGGATTATTTCAATCTGTTTGTTTTCTTCATTCACGCTGAAAGAAATATTTTTTAATTCAAGCAAGTTAATCTCTCCTAAGTTTTTCTATTTTTTTATGTACTTTCTTTTTCCAAAGCAAAAAAGAAAGTACCAAAGAAAAGTGCTTTTTCGCCCGCCGTAATCGCATCACGCGATTAACCGGCGGCGGCGTCCATCCCTGGACGCCGTGCTTCCTTTTTAACTGAATTTTTTTTTATTAATTTATAAATCGTAAAAGTTTTCTGTTTCTGCGATTATTTTTTCTGTTTCAAGTCTTGACGAATTTTCGCGCAGGTTTTTATAAAAATTTTCCCTGTGAATCACTACCGAGCGGATAAATTCAGCCGCGTAACTTTCAAACATTCCCGCCGCGTCATACAGCCGCCAAAAATTTTCCACGCTGTCAAAAGTTTCAACGTCATATTCGACGCGGTGTAAAATCCTTGCGAACTCTGCGCGAAAATCTGCAGTGTACATAGATTTTAAAAGCGAAAGTTCAGGAATTGAACGCGCCGCCCGTACCTGCCAAATTTCAACTTCCAAATCGTCGCCGTAATTTTCAAAGCCGCATTCAATTAATTTTTCCAAAAGTTTTGGCGGAGCCGATTTTATCACGGGCGAAAATTTCACGTCTTTATAAAATGACGCAAACATTAACCGCTCAAAATTCGTGCGCGTGTAAAATCTTGAAACAATCCCGTTAAACCAGCCGCGCATTAACTTTTCTAAAATTGTCCAGTGCCGAATATTTGTAAAACTTGTCAAAAAAATTCCCGTCTGCTTGATATATCTTGAAAAGCCCGCCGCTATATCTTGCGGATTTACTACAACTTCAAGCGTCAAGTCTCCAATTATTAAATCAAAAAATTCTGCGTCAAACGGCAAAATTTCCTCTCGATAATCCATTACAAAAATTTTTGCGCGTTCGTCAAAAAAATCTTCGTCAGTTGTAATAAAAAAAATTTCGGCGTCAGGAAATCTTTCAGCCAAAATTGAAATGTATTCTGCACTTTCAACAATTAAAATCTTGTCAAAAAAATCTTCGCCAAAAATTAAATCTGTCAGCATTTTAAACCTCCGGATTTAATTCGCCGCCGTATTCGCGCAGGAAAATTTTTTGGTACTTGCGATAACGCGGATCAAGCGGCTTTTCTTTCGGGCAGTGAATACACCAAAAATCTTTAGTCTGATTCGGTACAACAACGCGATAACCCGCGCGTTGCATTTCCTTACAAAGTGAAGTGTCGTACAAGTGCCAGCCGTCAAATAAATCTTCCCGCCAAAATAAATCGTACTGCGTCGCCAAAAAAAGCCCGTCAACAGATTCAACTTCTTGATAATCGCCTTCAGGCTCGTTACATTCAGAATCAACGACACTTTCAGGCTCGCAGGCGTGCAGAACGCGCCCGTAAGTTCGCAAGCCGTCCCACCATACGCCCGTTGCAGGTAAATTCATGCAGCCTATCATTCCAACTGCGCCAATGCTTTTATCGCTGAAAATTTTCAGTAAATCCTCAATCAGATTTTTATTGACAACGAAAGTATCTTGGTGCAGATAAATTTTATATTTGGCGTCAGAATTTTTCATAGCCGAATTATAACCGGCAGTCATAGATTTTGCGCCGCGCACGGGAATTATTTCAACGCTGTAATTTTTTGGTATTTTCAAATGTTTCAAGTACAAAACGCATTCGTTGTACCAATAATCGCTGTTAACACAAGTTATAAAAGCAAATTTTTTATCGTCCAAAATTGTACCGCCTTTTCCCTATTCCCTACTCCCTATTCCCTAAGAAAACCGCCTTGCTTAAAGTTTCGCCGATATTTTCACGGATAATCAATTCTGCTTCCCTGTCAGCCGCCGTTGCAGTTTTGTTGATTATCACAAGGTATTCGCCGTTAAAATAATCAATCAAGCCCGCGGCAGGATAGACAACCAAACTTGTACCGCCGACAATCAAAGTATCAGCCTTAGAAATTGCTTGAATTGCGCCTTTCAAAATTCTGTCGTCAAGATTTTCTTCATACAAAACAACGTCAGGGCGCACAAGCCCGCCGCACTTTGTGCAGTAGGGGATTGGTTTATTTTCAACAATAAAATTTAAATCGTAATTTTCGCCGCAATTTATACAAAAACTTCTGCGTACCGAGCCGTGAAGTTCCCAAACAACTTTTGAGCCCGCCGCTTGATGCAAGCCGTCAATATTTTGAGTAACAATCGCCGCCAAATTTCCGCGCCGCTCCAATTCTGCAAGTGCCAAATGTCCCGCGTTCGGCTTAGCGTCAAGGTAAACTATCCTTGTACGGTAAAAATCAAAAAAATCTGCCGGGCAATTCATAAAAAAACTATGAGAAACAATTTCTTCGGGGCGAAAATTTGTATGCAGGCGTTGGTTGTAAATCCCGTTTGAACTGCGGAAATCAGGAATACCCGATTCAGTTGACATTCCCGCGCCGCCAAAGAATACCGCCCTTTGACTTTGCGCCAAAATTTTGCTTAACCTTTCAACGTTCGTCATATCTGCTAACTCCCAAAAATTTTTCTGTTAAATTTTTATAAAAAGTTGTGCGTAACCATTTCTTCAGGGCGAAAATTTGCATGAAGGCGTTGGTTGTAAATCCCGTTGGAACTGCGGAAATCAGGAATACCCGATTCAGTTGACATTCCTGCGCCGCCAAAAAATACCGCCCTTTGACTTTGCGCCAAAATTTTGCTTAACCTTTCAACGTTTGTCATATCTGCCGACTCCCAAAAATTTTTCTAAATTATATTTCGCAAGGCTGAAAGTGTCCAGTAAATTTTCTATAAATAAATTGTTTGCAATTCGCCGAAATTATGTTATCATACGGTAAAAAGTTGAGTTAGGATTTTGCAAGGGAGGATTTTAAATGCTTAAAAGTATAGCGGTAATGACTTCCGGCGGCGACAGTCCCGGAATGAACGCGGCAGTTCGTGCCGTTACTCGTACAGCACTTCATCAAGGCGTTAAAGTTTGGGGTATTCGCGGCGGTTATCACGGTATGCTTGACGAAGATATTTTTGAAATGCAGTCAAAGGACGTCAGCGACATTATCCAACGCGGCGGTACTTTTTTGGGTACTGCGCGCTGCAAACGTTTTCAAACGCCTGAAGGACGTATGCTCGGATATAAAAATTTGGTAGACCGCGGCATTCAAGGCTTGGTTGTTGTTGGCGGCGACGGCTCCTTGCGCGGCGCGTCAACCCTTTCTCAAGAAACAGGCTTGCCTATCGTCGGATTGCCCGGCACAATCGATAATGACGTTTGGGGAATGGAATATACTATTGGTTGTGATACTGCGGCTAATACAATTCTTGACGCTATGAATAAATTGCGCGACACTGCCTCGGCTCATCGCCGCGTTATTGTTTTGGAAGTTATGGGCAGAAGCAGCGGCTGGCTTGCAATGGTTGCAGGTATTTCAGGCGGCGCAGAATATATTCTTGTGCCGGAAGAACCTTTTGACCTTGATCAAATTTGCGAAAATATGAAAGCTGATTATGAAAGAGGCAAACGTTATATTTTAATGGTAGTTGCCGAAGGCGCGGGCAAGGCTAGCGAAATTGGACCAATTATCGCCGAAAGAACAGGAATTGATACGCGCGTTTCAAAACTTGGACACATTCAGCGCGGCGGCTCTCCTTCAGCTATCGACCGCTTAAATGCAAGCCGCCTTGGTGAACACGCCGCACTTGCAATTATTTCAGGGTTGAGTGATATTGTTTTCGGTTTCAACCGCGGTCACGTTGTTTCTATAAATCTTCATGATGCTGTTACAAACAAAAAGCAATTAGATCCAAGTTTAATGAGACTTGCTAAAGTGCTTGCATAAAATTTTAATTTAAGCAAAAAAATTACCGGCAGGAAAAAATCTTGCCGGTTTTTTAATTTCAAAATTTTATTAACAATCGACGCGGCAAATATCCGCTCCGAGACTTACCAATTTTTCAACAAGTTTATCGTAGCCGCGGTCAATGTGATGAATGTAGCTGATTTGAGTTTCGCCTTCAGCAACAAGCCCCGCCAAAACCATTGCCGCGCCTGCGCGAAGGTCGGTAGCTTTAACTTGACAGCCGGTTAATTTTTCCTGTCCTTCAACAACCGAAGTTCGCCCGTCAATTTTAATTTTTGCGCCCATTCGCCGCAATTCGTCAACGTGCATAAAACGATTTTCAAAGACAGTTTCAGTAACCACGCTTGTACCTTCGGAAATTGTCAGCATAGCCATAAATTGCGCCTGCATATCAGTTGGAAAGCCGGGATAAGGCAAAGTTTTAATATCAACTGCGCGGGGGCGTCTGTCACAAGTTACACGAATACCATCAACGTCTTCAATGACAACAACGCCGGATTCTTTTAACTTTGCAATGACGGGCTTTAAATGTTCTGAAATTGCGTTTGCAATGTAAACATCGCCCTTTGTCATTGCCGCCGCGATCATATAAGTTCCGGCTTCGATTCTGTCGGGAATAATTGTATAATCGTGCGCAATTAATTTTTTGACGCCGTCGATTTTTATAACGTTCGTACCTGCGCCGCGGATTCTTGCGCCCATAATGTTTAAATAATTAGCCAAATCGACAATTTCCGGCTCTTGCGCGGGATTTTCCAAAACGGTTTGCCCTTCAGCCATACAAGCCGCCATTAAAATATTTTCAGTTGCCCCGACGCTGGGAAAATCTAAATAAATTCGTGCGCCTTTCAAGCCGTTTGGAGCAACCGCCGAAATATCGCCGTGTCCAATGTCAATTTTTGCGCCGAGCGCAGCAAATCCTTTCAAGTGTAAATCGATAGGGCGAGTACCAATAGCGCAACCGCCCGGCAATGAAATTTTCGCCGCGCCGTGTCTTGCCAAAAGTGGTCCCATTATCAAGAATGACGCGCGCATTTTTCTAACTAAATCATAGGGCGCAACAACATTTTCTATTTTTGAGGCGTTGACTACAAGCTGATTCTTTGAAACTTCGTGACGCACATTAACGCCCAAAGTTTTCAAAACTTCGCTGATAGTTTTCACGTCCTCAAGATTCGGTACTTCATCAAGGCAAGTTTCTTTATCCTGCCCCAAAAGTGTTGCGGCAATTATGGGAAGAACGGCGTTTTTGGCACCGCTGATTTTTACCGTGCCAGTAAGGCGATTTCCGCCCTTTATTTTCAGTCGTTCCAATAAAAAATCTCCTTTCAAGCGGCTTACAGTTTATCTACATTCAAAGTACACTGAATGACATTATCGATAACGTAATTTGTTTCAACTCTGTTAGTTGGAAAAATTTTTGAAAGTCAAGCCGCCGCGTCAATTAAAATTTCTCAAGCGGCTTACAGTTTGTCTACATTCAAAGTGCACTGAATGACATTATCGACAACGTAATTTGTTTCAACTCTGTTAGTTGGAAAAATTTTTGAAAGTCAAGCCACCGCGTCAATTAAAATTTCTCAAGCGGCTTACAGTTTGTCTACATTCAAAGTACACTGAATGACATTATCGATAACGTAATTTGTTTCAACTCTGTTTGCCGGTGAAATTTGTGAAGGTTTAATACCGAGCTGTTCCATGCGGCGTTGAAGTTTTTGGAGGCGTTTAATTTCAGCCTTCAATTCTTTTTCGGTTTTGGGAGCCGGTCTTGCAGCCGCGCCAATTACAATTTCATTATTTTTGGGCGTCCTTAAAAGTGCGCTGATTTGTTCAGAATAAAGTTGCGCGGGGCTCTTCGTGCTCGGTGTAACTGTACCCGCCGCTTGAACTTTTGAAACTTGTACCAAGCCGCCGCCGTGAATATCTATCACAAAATTACCTGCCGCCGCCGTCAAAGGTACAGTGTACGGGATAATCATTTTTTCTTCAGCCTTGCGATAGGGTTGCAAAGTTACAGTCAAGTTTACAGTTTCGCCCGGCTTTACCAATTTTTTATCACATTTCGCAGAAACCAAACTTGCAGTATTGCGCCCGTTTTCGTAGGTTATGGTTACGTCAATTCCGGAAATATCTTTTTCAGAAATTGTACTGGAATTTACCAAAGTTAAAGCCTGCAAAAGTTCAGTGATTGATAACAAACCAACATCAGTCGGGCTGTAAAAAAGATTTTCCCTGCTTAAAATTCCGCTGTCAACCGCGTTTGTTTTAATATCAAATCCCAATTTAACCGTAATTTCGCTAAGTGAATCAGCTTTTTTACTAAGTGCCGCGTAAGCAATAGCCGCGCCGAGTTTCGGTACCAACGATTCATTGTAAGCTATAATTGCGCCGTAATTTTCGTCATTCACGTGAACTTGAATTGGAATTTTTGAAGGAAAACTGCCGATAATTCCGGCAACTCCGGTTTCTCTGTCTTGATTAATTCGCCCGATAATTGGTCCCAAATTTGCCATTTTCATACCGCCGCTTAAACCCGGAATTGCTCCAACTACGCTTGCTTCATTCATAAAAAAATTGACGTTGCCCAAATGTGCGAAAGAATGTCCAAATCCCAAAAGTTTTTTATCTTCAAGCGCGGTAACAGTACCGGTTGCTCCAACTATAAAATCGCCGGCAACAATCGAAACGCCAAACGCCGAGCCCGGCTCCAATGCAGTACCGGATTTAATTTCTGAAGAAGACGCGGCAACCGTTAAATCTTTAATGTTAAGCGCGTCTTTCAAAAATTCGGCACCTTTGGAATCAAAGCCGCTGCAGAAAAATAAAGCCTTTTCGTCCAGAAATTTTTTTGTGCGCGGCGCGGCAGGTTTTATAAAATCGTCCTGCATATTCCAAATATCCAACATTGAATCAATCGGCGTGATAAGAAATACAAAGGGGCGCATATCTTTCATAATCGCAGAAAGCGCGCCGACAAGTTTGCCGTTAATGTAAACCGGCGAGCCGCTCATACCCTGCAAAACGCCGCCCGTATAATCGATAACAGGTCCCGCCGCCCGCGCCATAATGTACGAGGAAGAGCCTTTGCCGCCGTCAAGCGTGCCGAGAATTTCAACGTCGAAAGATTTTATTTTGTTTGAAGAGTCAACAACGGTTAAGGCGTAACCTTTCATACCCGGTTGAAGTTCGGAAATTGACATTGTGGGCGGCAGGGCAAACGCCGTAGAATAATTAAAAATCAGTAAAAATAAAATGATAAGTACGCGCAAAATAATCACACCTTGCTAAAACCGAGTTGAAGAGCATTAAAATTGGATTCAAGAGACTTGGCGGGAAAACGTTCAAAAATAGCATTGCGGATTGAATCAAGACTGAAACTTGAAACTTTTGCAACAGTACCGAGCGCAATAATATTTGTGAAAAGCGGGTTGCCGAGTTTTTCTGTTGCAAATTTTGTAAAGGGAATTGAAACTACATTTGGAAATTTTGGGGGATTGGGTACAAGGTCTGAATCGATAATCAAAACGCCGTCGGGGTTAATATCGTGAAAATATTTATCGGCGGCTTTTTGAGTAAGTGCCAAAAGTACGTCGGGATTTTTAACGTGCGGATGAAAAATTTTTTCGTTGTCAATGATAACTTCAGCCTTGGACGCGCCGCCGCGAGCTTCCGGTCCGTAAGATTGAGATTGAACGACGTTAAAGCCCTGCGCGACGGCAGATTGAGCAAAAAGAATGGCAGCAGTAATAACGCCCTGCCCGCCGGAGCCGGAAAATCTTAATTGTTTGTTCATATAAAAACCTCACACAAAATTTAGATAAAAAAATTATTTGGCAGTACCGCCCGCCATTTCAATAATTTTATGATAAGCGACATCGTAAGTTTCAGATTCGGCTTTATAGAAAAGTCCAATGGGGAATTTATCGCCAAATTTTTTTCTATAAAATCTCACACAAAATTTAGATAAAAAATTATTTGGCAGTACCGCCCGCCATTTCAATAATTTTATGAT
>JAFSZS010000115.1 GCA_017455645.1 Selenomonadaceae bacterium
CAATATGTACCCGTACGTTAGCGGGGAATTTAAGCCTGTGGAGCGTCACAGCAAACGAGAGTAGCTTAGGCAAAATCGGACGCGCTGAAACAGGAATGAAACATAAAAGTTTCTAACTTTTTATAAGTTTTCAGTAACGGCTAAAAAATTGGATTATTCAACATATCTTAAAAATTATCCTGACAAAGACGGGCATTTTGGAAAATTCGGCGGGGCGTACTTGCCGCCGCAACTTGTCCCCGCAATGCAAGAAATTAACGACGCCTATTTAACAATTTGCCAATCCTCACAATTTATAAACGAATTGCGCAGAATCCGCCGCGAATTTCAAGGCAGACCTACGCCTATTTATCATTGTGAAAGACTTAGCCGCAAGCTCGGCAAAACTCAAATTTATTTAAAGCGTGAAGATTTAAATCATACCGGCGCGCACAAGCTGAATCACTGCATGGGCGAAGGACTTTTGGCAAAATTTATGGGCAAAAAGCGTATCATTGCAGAAACCGGCGCAGGTCAACACGGCGTGGCACTTGCAACCGCCGCAGCTTTTTTCGGCTTAGATTGTACAATTTACATGGGCGAAATTGACGTTGCCAAACAAGCTCCCAACGTTGCGCGTATGAAAGTTTTGGGCGCAAATGTTGTTTCAGTTTCACGCGGACAAAAAACTTTGAAAGAAGCTGTTGACGCCGCCTTTGAAGATTATCTTGAAAATTACAAAGACACGATTTACTGTATCGGCTCGGCAGTCGGTCCGCACCCCTTCCCAATGATGGTACGTGATTTTCAAATGGTTGTAGGCTACGAAGCGCGCACGCAATTTAGCGAAATGATGGGACATTTGCCGGACGTTGTAACTGCTTGCGTAGGCGGCGGCTCAAATTCTATTGGAATGTTTTTACCTTTCGTGAATGATCCTGTAGAAATTGTAGGCGTTGAACCTTTGGGGCGCGGCGAAAAAGTCGGCGATAATGCGGCGTCTATGACTTACGGCGAAGAGGGCGTTATGCACGGCTTCAACTCAATTATGTTGAAAGATTCTAAGGGCGAAGCCGCGCCGGTTTATTCCATTGCAAGCGGCTTAGATTATCCTTCAGTTGGACCCGAGCACGCCTTTTTGAGAGAATGCGGGCGCGTCAAATATGAAACTGCAAGTGATAAGGAAGCAGTCAACGCCTTCTTCAAACTTAGCCGCTACGAAGGAATTATTCCCGCGCTTGAAAGTTCGCACGCCTTGGCTTATGCAATGCGCCGCGCAAAAGAAATGCACCACGGCTCTATTTTGGTTAATCTTAGCGGGCGTGGAGATAAAGATTTAGATTACGTCATTGAAAAATACGGCTACGGCGAAGATTTTAAAGACTTCGATTAAAAAATTTTCTTAATAAAAAATATTATTAGGCAATGTGAAAAAAATCTTCACATTGTCTATATTAATTTTGGGCTGTAATTTTTTCTCAAAAATCTTTATTGCTTTCTCTTATAACGGCAAGGAGGTAAAAAAATGCAAAACACTGAACAAAAAATCATTGACCTTATCAAAAAAAATTTTCCAAACGGCGTTCGCGCAGATTTCATTGACGCCAACAAAATTTTTCGGCTTTACGCGGCGAATTACAATGAAGAAATTTCCCGCGACAAAATAATTGAAACAATTTGCAAAAACGGCGTGGAAAACGGCGGACGGTATTATTTTATTTCGTCAAGCAAAGTTGAAGAGCTTCAAAAACTTTTCGCCGGTATCCTGGAAAAAAATTCAATCGCTTACTACTCTGAAATTTACGAAAAGCATGCAGATTTTTTTACACGGTTGCAGATTTTTTCAATCGATGTTTTAAAAGATTTTTTGCCGGAATTAAACGACGGCAATTTTTATTTTGGGGAATTTTGCGCGGCTAATGAATCAGCTTGGCTCGAATTGGAAATTTCAAGAATTTTTGCGTCAACTGAAAAACCTGTACGCCTTGAAACTTTGCAGAAAAATTTTCCCTACGTACCGGCTAAAAAAATTCTTGAGGCACTTTCCAAAAAATATTTGCCGGTTGAGGGCGGATACTTTCCAATTTCAAAGTTGCAATTCGACACTGAAGAAATTGACGCCGCAAAAAACCGGTTACTGAAAATCCTTGCTCAAAACAAGTACGCAAGTTTTGAGGACTGCGATTTGTCGTCCAACTTTGAACTTAATCCCGAAGTTTCGGAAAAAAACCTGCGCGAAGTGATTTTTAAAAAATTTTTCGCCGATGAACTTGACAAGCGCGGCAACCGTATTTTCAAAAAAGGCTCCAAAAATAACGTGTCCTACTTTATGCCGGATTTAAGAAAATTTGTAGCGGCGCGACAGGAACTTTCAACCGACGAACTTTTTAATTTTGCTGAAAGTTTAGGTACCACAACCAGACATATCCCATTAAACGCGGCTAACGAATTGATGATTCGCGTTGAGAAAAATTTTTTTGTGAAAGATTCGCTGATAAATTTTGACGTTGAAGGAATTGACGCGGCTTTAAATCCATTTGTGCAGGGGAAAATTATCCCCCTTCGCGCAGTCACAAGCTTTACAGGTTTTCCGGCAGTTGGCGCGTACACTTGGAATTTATTTTTGCTTGAAAGTTTTCTGCGCCGCTTTTCAAAAAAATATTCGCTTATGGCGGCGGGCGCAAATGTAAACAATTCAAACGCCGGGGCAATTTTCCCAAATTCGCTGAAATTCAAAGATTATCTTGATTTGCAAGTCGCGGCTGTCATTCAAGAAAAAATCCCCCTTGAAAAATCTGCTGTCGAAAATTTTTTGGTTGAGCAAGGCTACCGCGTAACAAAAACAGACAAGGTTACAAATGAAATAATTTCAGAAATTGCACGGCGGCAGGAAAAAATTTAAGCCGTGTAGAATTATTCATTTTATTTATTTTGTTTAAATTTTTTGAGGTAATTTTTTTGTTAAATTTTTTCTATGTACAAATATGTTTATGATAGCGAAACAGGCGGACTTTTGCTTACTGAAACTGAAGAAAACTTTTCAGCGTCTAAGGAGCCGCGCCCCGTTTTCGCAGAAGAATTGAATATTTTGGGATTTCAAAATTTTTGGCAGTACGAAAATCAAAATGAAATTCCTTACCTTTGGGCAGAAGCGAGCAATTATTTTTATCGCGGCAAAAGAATTGCTGTAGTCAAGGGCGGCGAATTGTACGAAAAGCCGCAGCTTGAAATTGTCGAAGAAAACGGCTTGCCGCAAGGCGAAAAATTTTTGCCCGTCGATTTAAAAAGAATGGCTGAAAAAAATTTTGCGATTATGGAAAATTTGCGACAATCTACTATCAAGCGAATTTTTAATTATTGGCGCAGATACAAAAATCGGCTGGATTGTTTTCACGTGGCTTTTTCCGGCGGCAAAGATTCAATCGTACTTTTGGATTTAGTCAAAAAGGCTCTGCCCAAGTCTTCTTTTATTGTGGTTTTCGGCGATACAAAAATGGAATTTCCCGACACTTACCAAATTATTGACGAGGTAGAAAATCAATGCAGGGCTGAAGGTATAGGATTTTACCGCGCCGCGTCTAAGTTTTTGCCTGAAGAAAGTTGGAAAATTTTTGGTCCGCCTTCTACTGTTTTGCGTTGGTGTTGCTCCGTTCATAAAGCCGCCCCCCAAACTTTAAAAATTCGTGAAATTCTCAAGAAAAATAATTTTGTTGGTGCGGATTTTGTAGGAGTGCGCGGGGCTGAAAGTACAAAAAGAGCAGGTTATACAGTTGAAAATTTCGGAAAAAAACAGCGCGGGCAATTTTCGCACAACTCTATTTTTGAATGGACTTCCGCCGAAATTTGGCTGTATATTTTTATGCACAATCTGCCTATCAATGAAACTTACAAAAAAGGTAACTCTCGCGCAGGTTGTCTACTTTGCCCGATGAGTGGCGAAAAGGCTAATTTTTTCAGAAAAGTTTCTTATTCAAAAGAAATTGAAAAATTTATTGATTTAATACGCCAAAATATTAACATTGAAAATATTGATTCGTACATAACAAGCGGCGGTTGGCTGAATCGCAGAAACGGCAGAGACCTTTTAAATAATCCAAGAAATTATTCTGAAGAAACAAACGACGGCTACATTTATATAAAAATTCCAAATACCAAAACTGATTGGCAAGAATGGATTAAGACGCTCGGCGAAATTTCTTTTCCCTATGAAGTTGAAGAAAGCGCGGCTGGGCTTACTGTCAAATTTAAGGAAATTTACAACAAAACGCCGAATGCTAAAAATTTTAAATCAGTTTTTCATAAGGCGGCGGCTTGTGTAGGTTGCGGAGTTTGTGAGGCAAATTGTCAACACGGCGCAATTTCTTTCAAAGGCAATTTTCACATTGATGAAAAAAAATGCGTTCACTGCTTACAGTGCCACGAACTTAACGCCGGCTGTTTAGTGTTTGATTCTATAAAATTACCCGTCGAAGGAGCTTTAAAAATGCAAGGCTTAAATACTTTTTCAGACCACGCGCCAAAATCTGAATGGCTTAAAAATTTTTTTGATAATCCTGAATTATTTTTAAATGAAAATACACTTGGAACAGTTCAAAATACAAAGTTTAGAAGATTTCTTTATGATTCGGAATTTGTTGACAGAAAAAGTAAAAAGCCTACCGAATTTACCGAGTTAGTAAAAAAAATTGGAACCAATACGCCGACGGCTTGGGGATTAATTTTGGTTAATCTTGTCTACAATAACCCGCAAATTCGCTGGTATGTTGAAAATTTGCCTGTAAATGCAGGAATTAACCGCGCAGTTGTCGAAGAAAAATTACAATCAGTTGAAGTTTCTGTAAAAGATTCAAGGTCTATTGTGAAGGCTTTTAAGCGGTTGTGCGAAACGCCGCTGGGTACAGAATTAAAATTTGGTACAACAACAAGCGAAGGTCGTAACCTTGCAACTTTAAAGCGCACAAAGGCAAGAGTTGACGACGGGCGGGTTATCTTGTACGCGCTGTATAAATTTGCGGAGGCAACGCGCGGCTGGTATCAATTCAATTTAACGCGCGTGATGAATGACGCATATTCGGACGGCGTCAGCCCAACAAAAATTTTCGGTATCGATTATGAAGAAATGCAACAATTTCTGAACGGGCTTTCAACGAATTACCCGGAATTTATCAACGCAACTTTTACGCACGGCTTAGAAAAAATTTCGCTTGTACAGGAAAAAACCGCGCAGGACGTTTTGGATTTGTTTGACTCTAAGGGGTGAAAATTTTGTTGCAAGATGTAAATAAATATTTTGAGTACTTTGACATTGACGAAGGCTATTACCCTGAAATAAATGAAAGTTCAATCAAAGACCCAAAAAATAAATGGCAGGCTACTTTTCCGCACCGTGACATTGTTGAAATTTTGAAGTTGTTGGAGCGTGCGCTTTCTCGTACAGACAAAAAAAGTTTGTGGCTTGAAGGCTCTTATGGTACAGGTAAATCAAGGATACTTTGGATGTTGCAAAATATTTTGACGTGCCCTGAAAAAGACTTTGACGCTTATTTTAACGAATACGAAAATTTGAAAAATGAAACAGACCTGCGCGAAAGACTGCGCACAATTCGCAACGAAAAAGTTGTAACGGCGTCCCGCTATGCAACCGGCGATATTACCTCTACACAAAAATTAATTTTCGCTGTCTTTGAAAGTTTGACGGCTGCACTGAAAAAACGCGGCTTAAAATTCGACGGCGCAAAAACCCTGCGCGGCAAAATTGCAAATTGGCTTGAATCTGATAACGCAAATTTTGAAATGTTCCGCGCCAAAATTCAAAAACCCGAATACAGAATGTCGGCAACTTTGGCAAATCGCAATGTTGAAGATATTATTGACAGGCTGAAAAATCCTAACCGTGAAGTTTCACAACTTGTCGAAGAAATTTTAAAGCTCGGCGAAAAGGAAGGTATCCGCGCCTTCAATATCGATATGAAAGAATTAATCGACTGGATAACCGAAGTTTTGGCGGAAAATAATTTAAAAGCTTTAATTTTGTTTTGGGATGAATTTTCAAAATTCTTTAGCAACAACCGAAATAACCTTGACGAATTTCAAAGATTGGCGGAACTGTCCAATATTGCGCCCTTTTACCTTGTCATAGCAACGCACGAGACAGAATTTCTTGCAAACAGCGGCGAGCAAGATTTTCGTATTTTAAGCGACAGATTTAATCACAAAAATATTACCATGCCCGACAATATCGCCTTTGAACTTATCGGGCACGCGCTTAAAATTAAAAAGACAGTTCAAAATGACTGGAATTGTCTTTCTGCCGCGTTGGCTGAACGTACCGCCGAGCCAAGACAAGTTGTTGCAGAATTTGTAAAAATTCGTGACGAAAAAATTTTAAAAGGAATTTTGCCAATTCACCCCGTTGCCGCAATTATTCTTAAAAATCTTTCAACTTATTTCGCCTCCAATCAGCGGAGCATTTTTAATTTTATAAAAAACAGCGACCCGAATGTTGAAGCGTTCCAAGATTTTATCGCCAAAAAAAGCCCAATAAACGGCGACCTTTTGACGGTAGATTATCTTTGGAATTTTTTTTATGAAAGTGGCACTGACGAACACGGCGGCAACGTCGGGCGTATGAATTTAAAGCCGTCAATTCGTGCAATTCTGGACTCCTACGCCTTGAATGCAGAAAATTTAAATCTTGATGAACAAGTTGTATTGAAGACTATTTTAATTTTTCAGGCAATAGACCAACAATCCCGCGGCGATATTGAACTTTTCCACCCGACCGAAAAAAATATTGAGCTTGCGTTTAAGGGCGTTTCAGATTTTGAAAACGGGCGAGCGGTATCTATCGCAAATGATTTGGTGCGTAAAGATATTTTGTTCAAAAAGCCCGGCAAAATTACAACTTTTGCAACTATGTCATTGAGCGGCGACTTTGCAGCTATTGAAGGTTTGAAAAAAGATATTATCGAAAATACAAGAACTGCCGAATTAATCGCAAGCGTTGAAATGTTGAAAGATTTAAAAGAAAGTTTGACTACCGCGCAAAACGCACGCTACATTTTTCAAAATGTTACAGCAGATAATTTTACCTTGACAATTAACCGCCTCACTAATGAAGCTGAAGACTATCACATTAAGGCGGTTGTTTGTTTCGCCCGCAATGAAGATGAGCAAAATAAAATCCAAAATTTGTTAAGCGGCGCGGTTAAAGATTCACGTTACAAAAGGCTTGTTTTTCTTGACGCCTCGTCAAATTTAATGAATCGTGAAATTTTTAATCGTTGGGTTGAAAATTCGGCAAATGAAAAATATTGGCGCGGCAAAGATAACGCGCTTGCAGATAAAATGAAAGACAACGCCGCCGATTGTTTGAAAGAGTGGCAAGCTGCTTTTTCAATCGGCGTTTTTGTTTATTATCCTGCAACTGATTCTGAAACCGAAATTCGCGCAGGTGTTTCTTGTCAAACTTCCAAACAAATTATCGACGAATTGAAAGACAACACGCGCCGAATTTTCCCGTATTCTTTCGACGATGCAAATATTGCCGGTACGATTTTTCAAGCGTCAAATTTGAAAAAATATTCAGAGATAGGAATTTTACAGCAAGAATACGCCTCCTTCAAAACAAACGCAATAAAAATAGTTTTGGGCGATGTTTGGCAAAATTCCGGCAAGTACTGGGAAGTTTATCCCAATTTGAATATTTCACGTTTGAAAAAGGAATTGGACGCGCTTATTAAATCTGAAATTGAAAAAAATATTCGTATTTCCTTTGGCGAAATTTTTAAATTTTTGCTGGAGCGCGGATTTATGCCGTTGAATCTTTACGCCTTTTTGACGGGATTTTTATTGAAAGAATACGCGGCGGACCCTTACCGGTACAGCGCGGGAATTGACGGCAATATGGGCGGCGCAATGAGCGTTGAAAAATTGTCTGAATGTATAGGCGAGAGTATCAAAGAATTTTATATGCCCGCACGCAGTTACCGCCCCAAATATCTTGAAATTATGTCGCCGAATCAGCGGCAATTTATGGAATTTGCAACAAAAATTTTTGGCGTTGCTGAAGATGTTTCAGTTGAGCAGAGCGCGCAAAAATTTCGCTTGAAATTAAAAAATCTGGGCTATCCCTTTTGGTGCTACGTTGACGCGGCGGCTGACGAGTACAAAGATTTTTTAAGCTTGCTTGCCGAAATTTCAAACTCAAAACAGGCTGTAAGCATTTCTGCATTGGCTGAACGCGCCGGGCAATTTTTATTTAATAAGCCGGAAACTTTTGACGATTTAAAAAATTTTCTGACAGAGCCAAAAGGGCGTGAAATTTTTACAGATTTTATAAAAAATTTTGAGGGCGGAATAATTTTTGAATTGGCGCAAAAAATAGGAACAGATGACGCTGTTGAGGAATGCCGACGCAGAATTACTTCAGGCGACGGTATTTGGCTGCGCGATAAAGAAACTGCCGAGGAAGATTTAAAAAAATTTATCGTTGACTGCAAAATAATTGTCGAAAGTCAAAAATTCGGCGTCAACAGTAAATCTTTTAATTCTTGCCTTGCCAAATGGAAAGATTTTTGTTGCAGTAACTTGAAAATTCCTGTTGACATTATCAGCGATTATTGCCCGCCGTTAAAAAATTTTTTCTCACTTTTGAAAGAAATAATTGCACGTGTTGAAATTCCGCAAAAGCAAAGGGAAAATTTTTTGCGTCAGCTTACAGAAAATGCAGATTTAATTAATGATACAATTTCTGCTTCGCCTAAACTTTTTCGTGAAAAATATTCTTTCCAGCTTAGCGGCTTGAATGACAGCGAAATTGACAGCATTTATTCGCAACTTTCCTATAAATCTTTCACTGATTCGCAAGGACAATTTGTAAAAAATTTGAATGAATTGACGCAGAAAACCAAAAAAGCTCGCCTCAAAAATGAGCTTATGGATTTATGGCAAAAAATTGCAGGCGTCAAATTGCCAAATGAATGGTCTAAGGATAACCGCACGCCCATTTTGATAATCTTCCCCAAAAATGAACTTGTCAACGCAAAAAAAATTTGTGATACGATTATTTCGGATTACAAACCGGAAGAAAAGGATATTCAATTTGCGATTGATTATTTGAAAAAAAATGCTGCGTACTTCGCCGCGATGAAAGATACTGAAAAAATCGAACGCGCTTTTCGAGAAAAAATTTTGGGCGAATATGATATTTTGTTGAAAGACAATAACGAAATTCGCGGCGCGTTGGAATTGAAATTTTCAGATGACGCTTACAAATGGTATCCAAATTTTGCCCTTGCCGAATTTATAAAAGAATTTGCCAAAAACAAATATTACAGCGGCGGCGCGTACGATAAATTGACTGAAAAAATTATGCAAATGCCCAGCGAAAAAGCAAAAGAATTTCTGATTAAGTTGCTTGATAAAAATTTTGAAGTCGGCTTAAAAATTTTGAGGGAGTCCTGAAATGGAAAATTTGACAGTTGCCGAAGCCGCCAAAAAAATTAAAATCTATCTGAATCAAAATAACTTTCGTCCGTACTTTGTAATTTCTGACAACGCGGCAAAGTTTCACGAAATGAAAAAATTCCTTGATAAAGATTTCGCGCAGGTTTACCTTTCTGAAATTTGCGTCGGCGATTTTTTTTTGGATACAGATTTATTTTTTGAAAGGCTGCAAACGCTTGAAAGTAACGCGCTGATTTTCGGCTTGGGCGAATATGTTTATTTTACCGGCGAAGAAAATATTTTGCGCAGGTTGCAGGACAAAAATTTTAATCATAAGGTTATTTTTTTTTGCCGTGGAATTGTGAATTTGCTTGAAAGGCTCGCCGCTGAAGACAGCAGATTTCGCACAAACAACCTTTGCAAAATTGCCGGCAGTGTAAATTTTTCTGTTACGAAATATCGCCCCGATATGAAAATTGAAACTGACGCAAATAATTTTGTCGATTTTTTAAAGCTTGTCGAAGGCGGGCGATTCAATGCAACGCTGAAAACTATTCTGCCGCTTGTAAATGTTAAAGCTGTAGAAAATTTCTATGACGCCGTTAAAATTCAGAATCCCAATTTAAAAATTTCTGCCGCCGCCTTAACCGCGGAGCAATGGCAGGAATATTTTTTTGACAACAACTGCGAAGGTTACGCGCCCGAAAATTGGCGCACTTTTGCCGCGGGTTTCAAAAATCAAATTGCCGATTCATATTTAAATTTTGTTTTTGGAATTTCAAAAACTTATGCAGATTATCAGCGGAATTTATTTTTTGCCCTGTTGGAAATTAAGGACGAAAAAATTTTTAATGAGTTTTACGCCAAAAGAAAGGCGGCAGTCAAAAATATTTCGGCGCAATTTGTTTCAGAATATCTGGAGCGGCTCAAAGATTTTTCAAACGCCCTAAAATATTTGACTGACAACACGGCGGCTGAACGCTGCGCGATGATTCAAGCTGTACAGGGCAAGGAAAAAATTCCCGCGCTTCTCAAAAAAAATTTTCCCGCGCTGAAAGATTATTTGGCTGATTATAATTTTGACGACGCAGAAATTACAGAATATTTCCGGCAGTACAAGAAAATTAAAATTTGCAATGTTGACGACGAAAATTTTAAAAGCCAAGTGCAAAAATTTTCGCTTGAACGCCCTTACAACAAATTTAAGACGCGGCGGGAAATTTTGGAAAGCGCCGACCAAAATGCAAAATTGTATTGGCTGGACGCGCTCGGCGTGGAATTTTTAAGTTACATTGAGGCGCGGGCAAAAAATTTGGGGCTTTTCTTAAAAATTAAAATCGCTCGCGCAGATTTACCAACTTTGACTTCTCAAAATAAAAATTTCTATGAAGAATGGCGCGGCGATAAGTTCGACAAAAATTCGCAGTTGGACGATTTGAAACATTCGCAGGAAAATTTTGACGCGGCGGGCAAATGTTCAGCTCCAATTTATATCGATGATGAACTTCAAATAATCGGTGCCGCGCTTGAGGAAATAAAAATTTCTTTGACGCAAAATGACGCCGCCAAAATTATTTTGACTTCAGACCACGGAGCAAGCCGCCCCGCCGTAATGTACGGGCGTGAAATTAATTACCGAATGAAAACCGACGGCGAACATTCCGGACGCTGTTGTCCTGTCAACGAAATTGACGAAAAGCCGCCCTGCGCGACCGAAGAAAACGGATATTGGGTATTGGCGAATTACGAAAGATTCGGCGGCGGGCGATTAAGCAGCGTTGAAGTTCACGGCGGCGCAACCCTTGAAGAAATTTTGGTACCGGTAATTGAAATTTCTTTGGCGGGGGCGAAAGTAAAAACTAAAAATCTTCCAAAAGAAAAAATTTCTGCGCCGCTTAAAAAAGTCGATGAAGGCTTTGATTTTTTTGAATGACGGGTAAAGGCAATGGACAATAAACTGAAAAAAATTTTCGCCGACGCGGTAGTTTACAAAGATTTGAAGAACAGTAATTTTTTTTCTGCGCTAAGTTTGCCGTCATTTATGCGGGATTGGCTTTTGAGGCGATTTGAAGACAGCGATGGAAAATTTGACGCGGACGAACTTTCAAATTTTGTGCGTCAATTTATCCCCAAAAAAGACGACTGGAAGGCGATAAAAAGTAAAATTGTTTTGGATAATGAGCGCGTGAAATTGCTTGCGAAAGTTTCAATAGAAATTGACATTGCAAACGGCGCGGCGTCTTTTTCCCTGCCGGATTTCGGACTTTCGGCGAAAGAAACTGTGATTGACGAAAATATTTGGTACTTGTACAAAAATGAACTTGTCGGCGGTCGTGAAATTTGGGGAATGATTGAACTCGGTTACCGCCCGCCGAATTATGACGCACGCCCAAAAATTCCCGGCAAAATTCGCCTGTTGAAATTTAAAAATTTTTGCCCTTACACAATCGATTTGGAATTTTACAAAGACGCGCGGAAAAATTTTTCTTTTTCTGAATGGCTGGAAATACTTTTGGGGGCGATTGACTACAACGCGGCAGGTTACGAAACTGAAGAGCAAAAATTAACAATGTTGACGCGCCTTTTACCTTTCGTCGAAAAAAATTTAAATCTGATTGAACTTGCGCCGAAAGGTACGGGCAAATCTTACGTTTTTGGGCGTGTAAGTCGTTTCGGCTGGCTGTCAAGCGGCGGGATTATGAGCCGCGCCAAAATGTTTTACGATATGCAGAAACGTCAAGAAGGGCTTGTTGCTTACAACGATTTTGTAACGCTTGACGAAGTGCAAACAATTTCTTTCAAAGATACTGACGAAATGCGCGCCGCCTTGAAAGGATTTTTGGAAAACGGCGTTTACACGGTCGGCAACCATTCCAACAACGCAGAAGCCGGCGTTATTCTTTGCGGCAATATTTCAAAAAGCGTAATGGATATGGACGGCGAATCAAATATGTTTGACGAATTGCCGACGGTCTTTCATGAATCAGCACTTATTGAGCGTTTCCACGGATTTATCAAGGGCTGGAATATTCCGAGAATGAATGACGATATGAAAATTTGCGGCTGGGCTTTAAACTCTGAATATTTTTGCTCCATTTTGCACGAACTGCGCGATGATATAAGTTACCGCGCCATTGTCGATAAAATTGTTAAAGTGCCCGAAAAATCAGATACGCGAGACACCGCGGCGATTAAAAGAATTGCAACGGCGTACTTGAAATTATTTTTCCCGAATGTAAGGCGGGCTGAAGACGTCGACAAAGAAATTTTCAGCCGTTATTGTTTGGAGCGCGCCGCCAAAATGCGGGCGATTATCAGAAAACAGCTTGCCTTGCTTGATATTGAGTACGCGGGAAAAGATATTCCGAAATTCGAGGTAATTTAATTGGCAAAGAAAATTTATCATTGCGTTGCTTGCGGCAAAAATCCCCTGACCAAAAATGAAATAGGAATAAATAAAAAACTTTTGGGCGTCAAGACCAAGAATTTTTTTTGTATTGAATGCCTTGCAAATTTTTTGGAAGTCGAGCCGCAAGATATTTTGAATAAGATTGAGGAATTTAAAAATGACGGCTGCAAACTCTTTGAATAAAATAATTTATGCAGATAACGCGGCAACTACAAAAATTGACTGCGACGCGCTAAATTTAATGTTTGAACTGCAGAAAAACTTTTTTGCCAATCCTTCATCAGCTTACAAAATTTCAAGCCCGATAAAAAAAATTCTGCGCGAATCAAGGGAAAAAATCGCCGCGTGTATCAACGCTGAACCGCAGGAAATTTTTTTTACTTCCGGCGGCACCGAAGGCGATAATTGGGCGATAAAGTCTGTTGCACTTCAAAATTTGCAGGAACGCCCGAATGTTATAACTTCAGCAATCGAACATAAAGCCGTTTTAAATTCTTGCGCCGCAATGAAAAATTTGGGCTGTACCGTTACAATTTTACCCGTTGATAAATTCGGCGCGGTTAATCCCAAAAGTTTACAAAGAAAAATGTTACCTTCAACAAAAATTATTTCGGTAATGCTTGCAAATAATGAAGTCGGTACAATTCAGCCGATTAAAACGCTTGCCGAAATTGCGCACGCGGCAGGAAAAATTTTTCATACAGATGCAGTTCAAGCCGTCGGTCATATTCCGGTTGACGTGAAAAATTTGGGCGCGGATATTCTTTCTGCTTCAGCGCACAAATTTAACGGTCCAAAGGGAATTGGCTTTTTGTACATTCGCCGCGGTTTAAAAATTTTGCCGCTGATTGACGGCGGCTCGCAGGAATTTAATTTACGCGCAGGCACTGAAAATTTCCCGGCTGTTGCAGCTATGGCTCTTGCACTTGAAAAAAATTGCGGCGATATGGAAAAAAATTCTAAAAAAATTTCAGCCGTTGCAAATAGATTGATTGAGAATCTGCGCGAAAGTAATATTGATTTTATTTTGAACGGCGGGAAAAATCGCTTGCCGGGCAGTTTAAGTTTGTCTTTCAAAAATTGCGAAGGCGAAACGCTGTTGCACCGGCTTGACTTAAAAAATATCTGCGTTTCAACGGGC
>JAFSZS010000116.1 GCA_017455645.1 Selenomonadaceae bacterium
AAAATTTTTAATCAGTGAAGACGGACAAAATCACCTCCTTTCCCGTCTTCACTGACAACATTACAGGAAACTACCAACGGGGACCGCCGCGCCCCCAGCAGCGTGGTGGAGGATCGCCCCAGCCGCGACCGTCCTTCCACCAATTTGACGGAGGAGGCGGAGGATTTCCGCCGATACGCCCGTCACGCCTGTCATTATGCGGACGGGGAACAGGAGGAGGCGGAGGATTTCCCCAACCACCACGGGGACCGCCGCCATGATGACGGCTCACCTCAACCAAAGAATCCGATTGAGAAACCGAAGAAACAATATCAGAATCAGGAACTGCGGCACTTGCAACACTAGGGTTGCCAAAAGTAAGGAATCCACCCAGAACAACCGCCAACAAGTTTTTACCCATTTTTGTCATACGGACCGCTTCCTTTCTTTACAAAACACACACGATTTTTTACACGGCTTGAGTACCAAATGATTTACGCAGTGATTTTCTACTCCCCTGTTTAAAAATTTTTAGGTGGAGTAACTTAAATCAGTAAAGCTAAAATTGGAGCAAAAAAAAACCGCCATTAAAGCGGTTAATTTTTTTTTAAGTATTTTCAAACACAAATTACAATAAAATTACTCGGCTCATTCCTTCAATAATATTGATTTTGTCTGCAGGATTTTTTTCAATAGTTTCAAGTGCTTCCTGCCAATATTCAAACGGTACTTTCATTGAATTTATTTTAACTTGATTTAAGTATTCAGCCAAATAATTTTTAATTTCAAGTATTAATTTTGGGGCTTTATCGAATTGGTTGTTTCTTTCGAGCGTCAACAAATTACTTGCCATCATAACAAGTCGAAACGCCGCCGCATTTGCATTAACTGAAATTGTGGTTCCATTTTTATTACTGCTAATTTCAGCATCGACCCCGCGCAGTGCCTCTTCATGTAATGTTGATGCAAGTGAAAAATCTTTCAAAATATCAAAGCAAAGTCCCATTTTGTTGAATGTAACGTAGTCCGGATATTCAGGCGCAGTATTTATTTTTTTTCGATAGTTCCGAAATTCTTTTTTGGCAGTTTCTACAGCGTTTTTGGCAATTTGAAAATATTTTTCGTCTTTGGAGCTTAGAAGTCTTTCAGCAAATTTTGCAAAGTGATACCAATCAAACGCAGAAAAATTTTTAAACTGTTCAGCTTGCAGGGCGTTAATTTGGATATTCAAGCCTTTATCCAACATTTCACAAGCAGTTTCAAAATTTCCGGCTTCCGCTTCAATTTGCGCCCTAATTTGATATTGTCGCCTTTTGTCTGCTGTACGAGTAAAGCCGTTTATAGCTATTTCGGAACAATTTCTTGCCAATTCCAAACGTCGCGCAGATTTATTTTGATTCAATGTAAAATAACACGTCAACGCAAGTGAACCGCAAAGGCGGAAATATTGGTCGTTGTAAATTTTAAAATTATAATTGTTATATTCATTAAATTTATTTAACGGCTTGAGTATTTCGTCAAGTAAATCAATAATTTCGCCGCCGAGTTTCAAACTTTCCTCATATTGAAAAGTATCCTGACAGTGAACGATCTTACGATTAATATAAATTATGTACAGTTCCAGATTGCCGCTGTCTTTAATGTTTGGCAAACATTTTTCATTAGCAATTTGTTTAAATTGCCCGACTTTGCCCAAATGAGTAACAGCCGTCATTTTATAAAGTTGAAGATTGGCAACAAATTCATTTTGACATTCGCCGAGAGATTCTTTGTCGCCGCCGATAAAAGCCATAGTTTTATCAATTTGATTGATAACTTCGTTAATATTTCTGTCCACTTCCAAAAGTCTTTTTAAAAGTTGCCCGTAATGTGCAAGTACAAGCTCCTTTTCGGCAGTAGGCATATTTCTAATCGCAAATTTAAAATTTTCTCTGAAAGTTTTATATTCGTTAGTATCTTTATCAGTTCCCATTGCGTAAAAAAGTGCCATGCTGTAATTGCCGTCTGCCATATAACGTTTTATTCTTTCAATATTCGGTTCTTCTGCAATTTGGTAAACGTGAATTTTTTTTGCAAAATTTCTATGTTGCTTTTTCCATTCGCCGTTTGAATTTCTCAAAGTCAAAAAAGAATTGCTGATATAGTCACCAAGTACAAGCAATTCATTTTCGTGATCATTACCCATTTTGAAAATAATACTGAAATTATTTTTGAATGAATATTGCGCTCTGATTTGAGCCATTGCCATATATTTATTAAACTCTGCCTTAATATCTTTTTCGGTTATGTAAAATTTTTTTTCGGAGTTTTTATCATTTTTTTTGGAGTATTCTTCTTCACGGGCAATATCTCTTCTTCCGCCAAGCATTACTGTCAAATGAAAATCTTTTTGAAAACTGCAATCTTGAATCAGTTTTACCAGACCGTCCACCAAAAACATTATGTAAGTTGTTGTAGAATCTTGAATAAACACTTTGTTAATTTGGCTGAACACTACAGGAATAAATCCGTATTTGTCGTTGATTATGGCGTTAAGCATATCAGATTTTACGTCAGTTTTGATTTCTTCCGGCAATTCTGTAGCATGATTAAAATTGGCGTTTGTATGTTGCGGGTATTGTTGTACGTACTTTTCACGCACTGTGGAAATTATTTGTTTTGCCGCGTTTAAAGCTTGTCTTTCATCGTAACATAAAACACCGCCAATTACAGAGCCTTTTTTTTTATTATCATACTTAACTTCGCTGAAGTCGCCACTTTCATCAAGATAAAGATAATAATTATCTCTTTCGTGAAGTTTAACCATTGTACCGCGCTCCAATCAATTAATTTTATTCAGTGTACTGAAATATTCGGTAATTGTCAATTTTGTTCAAAAGACATTATAGTTTTATCGCCAAACACAAGTTTATTAAATTTTTACGGTTTCAACGGCTGGGCGGCGATTGATAGTTGATTACTAAAAAGCCCCGCCAAAAAGCGGGGTTGTTTTTCAGACTATAGGCAAATTACAAAACAATCAAAAATAGCTTTAAAATTCTACATAAGATTTACAACGCCAGTAAACAAATCAATTTCAGATTTAATATCACGAATCACAAACAAAAACGGTCTGTCGGCGCGGAAATAAATTGTTTTTGAAAAACCGGCAACGCTTGTTTTTACCATTGTAATTTCTGTAACGGCGGCGGCTTCCGTGCCTTCCTCGTCAACCTTAACTTTGGCTTGATGAATCGCACTGCTGATTTTCAGTTGAGTTTTTTTGATAATGTTGGAAAATTCGGCGGAATTTGTGAAGGCGCGGCGAATCCCCATTTTCTTTAAATCGTCGTTGAGTTTGTTTTTTATGTCAAGTTCAAATTTCGGAATGAATACCTCAACCGTGCCGTTAAAAATTGGCGCGGCTTTTAAATTTGCCAAAAAATTTTCTTTGTAGGAATTTTCTTCGTCGTTCCAACTTTCGGCAACGTTCAAATTGTTTTCGTTGCGCGGCAAAATGATATACATTGCGGTTACAATTTCGTTGTCAAGTTTTTTGTAAGGTAAGACAATTCCCATAAATTTCCCGTCCGCGTAGTAAGAAATTTTATTGTCGAAAGTTTGCGCCATCATTTGAACTTTGGACTTGGAGCCGTCATTGTTCGTAAAATCTGATTTCCACGTTTTGGAAGTGTCAAATTTATTTTCCCAATCGCCCTTAAAATAAATGACGTTGAGTAAATCGAAAATCGAATTTTCAGCCACGCTTGATTCAAAATCAGAAATTAAATTGTCGGTATTGTCGGCAACCCAATTTTTAATTCGTAACTTTTCGCCGTCCAAATTGCCCGAAAAATCCGCCTCGTCAATTTCGGAGCGGTAAACATTTTTTACAACGTCTTCAAAATCTGAATTAATCCCCTTGCCGATAAATTTTTTGTCGATAAGAATTAAATCAGCCTCTTTCAAAATTCTGCCTTCGCCGTATTCATTTTCCATAACTGCGCGAAAATCTTTGAAGCCGTCGTTAAGCGTTTCAACATTTTTTACAGAAAGGGCGTCCAGAATTTCTTTTTGAGTTCTGCCGCTTGCGCCGTTTGCAACGATTGAAAAGGCGGCGGCGATACTGTAAGGCGAATAGAAAATATTTTTATCCTTGTCAAGATGCTTGAAATAATTCCAGCTGAAAGTGTTTACGGTTTTTGAAAGTTCGCCAAAATCTGCGCGAGTTTCGGCTTTGCAGGCGGCTGAATTTGTTACAACAAAAATTATCAAAAACAAAATCCGGAAAATTTTCAAGGCGAATCAATCCCTTCTGCGATTGCGGTTGCCGTACCTGTCATTTGAATTTCTGTCAAAAGGTTTTCTGTCGCTGAATTTTCTTTCAAGCGGTTTTTTATCTGAAGTTTTTCTGTCATTGAAATTTTTTTCCTGCGGTTTTCCGGCAAAAGTTTTTGGAGCGGGGCGGCTTACGGGCGCGGAAGAACCTAACAAAGTTGCTTTATGACTTACATTAACTTTGCCGCGGTCGTCAATTTCAATAACTTTTACAGTCAAAGTATCGCCAACTTTTACAACGTCTTCAACTTTTTCAACGCGGTTAAGTGCAAGCTGCGAAACGTGACAAAGTCCCTCGCGTCCCGGCAACAATTCCACAAACGCGCCGAAACTTTCAATCCTTGTAACGGGGCAATTTTCGTAGACTTCGCCAATTTCAAAATCGTGAATGACATCTTCAATCATCTTGAGAGCCTTTTTAATGCCGTCAACATCTTTTGAAGTAACAAAAACGTTGCCGTCGTCTTCAATGTCGATAACAACGCCGGTTTCTTCAATAATTTTGTTGACCATTTTACCGCCGGTGCCGATAACTTCACGAATTTTTTCAACGGGAATTTTCATAGTCATAACGCGCGGCGCGTAAGGCGAAAGGTCGGCGGCAGGTTCGCTGATAACTTCCAACATTCTGTCAAGAATAAAACTTCTGCCGCGTTTAGCCTGCGCGAGGGCGTCGGATAAAATTTCACGGGTAATACCCGCAATTTTAATATCCATTTGAATTGCGGTAACGCCTTCGGTTGTACCTGCAACTTTGAAATCCATATCGCCGAGCGCGTCTTCCATTCCTTGAATATCAGTTAAAATTGTATGTTTATCGCCGTCTTTAACCAAGCCCATTGCAACGCCGCTGACAGGTCTTTTAATTTTTACGCCGGCGTTCATCAAGCTTAAAGTACTGCCGCAAACGCTGCCCATTGAGCTGGAGCCGTTACTTTCCAAAACTTCAGAAACAAGGCGGATTGTGTAGGGAAATTCTTCAATAGGCGGGATAACCGGTTCAAGTGCACGTTCTGCAAGTGCGCCGTGTCCAATTTCACGTCTGCCGGGACTGCGCGAAGGGCGAGCCTCTCCAACTGAAAAGCCGGGAAAATTATAATGGTGCATATAGTGTTTCGTAAATTCGGGGTCTAAGCCGTCAACAATTTGTTCATCGCCGATTGAGCCCAAAGTTGTAATTGTCAAAACTTGAGTTTGCCCGCGCGTGAAAAGTCCGCTGCCGTGCGTGCGTGCGAAAAGTCCGACTTCACAGGAAATAGGGCGCACTTCCTCAAGTTCGCGTCCGTCGGGGCGTATTTTTTCATGAGTTATCATTTTGCGTACAACATCTTTTTTGACTTTGTAAAAGACTTCGCCAATTTCTTGTTCGGCGTTGGGATATTCTTCAGCGGGGAATTTTTCCAACAATTCGGCGGTAATTTCTTCCTGTACCGCGTCAACAGCTGCATCGCGTGCAAGCTTATCGGGGTTTCTTACTGCCGCGTCAATTTTTGCGGGCGCAATTTCACGTACTGCCGCTTCAATTTCTTCATTGGGGTGAAACAGCGGATAATCAGCCTTTTCTTTACCAATCTGCGCGACAATTTCATTTTGGAATTGTACAAGCTTTTTAATTTCTTCGTGCCCAAATAAAATCGCCTCAAGTACAACTTCTTCAGGTAATTCTTTTGCGCCCGCCTCAACCATCATAACCGCGTCAGCACTTCCGGCAACCATTAAATCTAAATCTGAATTTTCGGCTTGTTCCTGCGTAGGATTGATAATAAATTCGCCGTCGATTCTGCCGACGCGCACGCCCGCTATTGGTCCGTTGAAAGGAATATCAGAAATACAAATCGCGCAGGACGCGCCGAGCATTGCGGGAATTTCGGGGGCGTTGTCTGCGTCATAACAAATAACGGTTGCCGTAACTTGTACGTCATTTCTAAAACCTTCAGGGAATAGCGGGCGAGTTGGTCTGTCAACTAAGCGGCTGCGTAAAATTGCGCTTGTTTGCGGGCGTCCTTCACGCTTTAAGAAACTGCCGGGAATTTTTCCGCTTGAATACATTTTTTCTTCATAATCTACAGTCAACGGGAAAAAATCCGCGCCTTCACGCGGCTTGGCTGATGAAGTTACCGCCACCAAAACTGCTGTATCGCCGTAACGTACCAAAACTGCGCCGTTTGCTTGCTTAGCCATTTTTCCCTGTTCAACGATTAATTTTCTGCCGCCGAGTTCTGTTTCAAATAAATTCATTAAAATAAATTCCTCCTCAATATTAATCAGTTTAATTTTCGACGCAAAAAAAAAACTTCCTGTAAGAAATCGTATTCATAAGCGTTTAAATAGATTACAAAAATTTTCTTGCAATTTAAAATAAATCCTGCAGTGTCCAAAAATCTTTGACGCCCGCTATTTATTTTACTTGAAATGGTGTAGAATTATAAAAAAATTTTGGAGGGATAATTATCTTAAGTATTGAAAGTCAATTTAATTTGGTTGCCGGTGAATACGACAGCAACCGCCGCAAATTTGTACCGTGTTTTGATGATTTTTATATTGGAACGACAAAATTTATTGCTGAAAATATTTCTTCGCCGCAAAAAATTTTAGATTTGGGCGCGGGTACAGGTTTATTGACAAAATTTTGGCTTGAATATTTTCCAAACGCTGAATACATTTTGATTGACATTGCCGCCGATATGTTAAAAGTTGCCGCACAAAGATTTTCCAACGCCAAAAATATTTTCTGCCGCGTTATGGATTATCTGAAAGATTTTCCTGCTGAAACTTTTGACGCGGTAATTTCTGCGCTGTCGATTCATCATTTGGCGGACGGCGATAAACTTGAACTTTTTGAAAAAATTTATTCTGCGTTGCCGGAAGGTGGAATTTTTGTAAACTACGACCAATTTTGCGCCGAAACTTTGACGGCTGAAAGTTGGTACAAAAAATATTGGCAAAGTCAATTAATTGAAAGCGGCTTGACGGCTCACGATTTAGAACTTTTCGCAGAGCGCGTTAAACTTGATAAAGAATGCTCGGTTACTGCCGAATGTAAAATTTTACGTCGCGCAGGTTTTAAAATTATACAATGCGTTTATACTTGTCAAAAATTTTCTGTGATTGTGGCTGTGAAGGAAGGCGATTATCAAATTGACAACTAAAAAGATTGAACTGCGAAATTTTGAAGAAACGCGCGCAATTTTGGGCGAACGTGACGAATTTTTACAGTTGATTGACGAAAAATTTAACTGCCGAATTGTAAGCCGCGGGAATTTCATTGAACTTTTCGGCGAAGATTTGGAAGTGGAGCAAGCCGCGCAGGTTATCGACGAAATTAAAAAACTTTACCGGCGCGGAACCGTTATTACAATGAATGACGTTGCCGCCGCTGTCAAACTTGTAAAAAACAATCGCGCAGAAGATTTACAAAAACTTTTTGGCGAAACAATCATTGTAACTGCGCGAGGCGTGCACATTCACGCAAAAAGCACCGGTCAACAAAATTATATCGACACGATAAAA
>JAFSZS010000117.1 GCA_017455645.1 Selenomonadaceae bacterium
ACTTCATCGCCGACACGAATAGTTGGAATTGGTTTATCTTCAACGTGAATACTGCCCGCCAAAAGTTCGCCCTTGCCGCCGTCAAATTTAATAATCATGTGACCAAGTGTGTGAATGTTGGTATGAACGTCTTCACCGACTTTAATGACCGTAAATTCACTGCCTGCAACTTTGAGAACATCGCCCGGTTTAATTTGACCGTCGAGTTTTTGACCGCTGTGCAAAACTGAAAACTCGCGCAATTCTGGCAAAACCATTGAATCATCAAACATGACCATCATTTTTACCACGTTTAAGAATTTTGGCACGTCGCCGCCAATGTTTACAATTTTTGTACTGTAATGTTTTTTTGCCATTTAAAACCCTCCAATACTACAAAAAATCTAATTTTAAATTACATTTCGTCAAGGCGAAAATTTATCCTGCCAACCGTTAAAAATTTTCTGTTAATTTTTGAGAGTTACTAAATTTTAATATTGTCTATTCAAGATTCTACAGTACATTTTATTTAAAACTTTTCAATATTTTAATTTTATTGTATAATTCAGCCAAAAATTTCAGGGAAAGTCAACAAGATTAATTGGAGTTGGTAAAATGATTGAACGTTATACTTTGCCGGAAATGGGCAAAATTTGGTCGCTTGAAAATGAATGGCGCACGATTTTAAATGTAGAGCTTGCCGCCTGCGATGCAATGGCTGAACTCGGTGAAATTCCTGTTGACGCCGCTAAAAATATTCGTGCAAAGGCAAATTTCACTGTCGAACGTATCAAAGAAATTGAAGCTGTTACTGACCATGATATTATTGCTTTTTTAACTTGCGTGGCTGAATACGTCGGCGAAGATTCAAAGTACATTCACAAGGGCTTGACTTCTTCAGACGTAAAAGATACGGCGTATTGCTTGATGATGAAACAAGCCGCCGAAATTATTTTGGACGATTTAAAAAAGTTCAATGAAGTTTTACGCCGCCGCGCTAAAGAATTTAAACATACGCCTTGCATCGGGCGCACGCACGGAATACACGCCGAACCAATGACTTTTGGTTTAAAGCTTGCACTTTGGAGCGCAGAAATTGAACGCGATATTGAGCGCGTAGAACACGCAAAAAAAATTGTCAGCGTTGGAAAGTTAAGCGGCGCGGTCGGCACTTACTCAAATATCAATCCCAAAATTGAAGAACTTGTTTGCAAAAAATTGGAACTTGAACCTGTAAAACTTGCAACTCAAGTAATTCAACGCGACCGCCACGCAGAATACGTTACAACTTTGGCGATTGTTGCAAGCACGCTTGAAAAAATCGCTACTGAAATTAGAAATTTGCAACGTACAGATATTCGAGAGGCTGAAGAATATTTTCAACCGGGACAAAAAGGCTCTTCAGCAATGCCGCACAAACGCAACCCGATTAACTGCGAGCGCGTGGCAGGAATGGCGCGGCTTGTTCGTGGTAATGCAGTTGCCGCAATGGAAGATATTACACTTTGGCACGAGCGGGATATTTCACATTCAAGCGTTGAGCGCGTAATTTTGCCGGATTCTACAATTAATGTTGACTACTGCACAAAAAAAATTACAAAAATTATCGACAAGCTTTTAGTTTATCCCGAAGCAATGTTGCACAATCTGAATCGTACCGGCGGCTTGATTTACAGTCAAAGAATTATGCTTGCCGTTGTTTCAAAGGGCGTCCTGCGCGAAGACGCTTACAAATGGGTACAGCGAAACGCAATGAAACGTTGGCTTGAGGGCGAAGATTTTCGTACAAATATTGAAAATGACGAGGATATTAAAAAATATTTGACTAAGGCGGAAATTGACGAGTGCTTTAACTACGAATGGTTTTTGAGAAATGTTGATATGATTTTTGAACGTTTTGGAATTTAAGGGGGTAATTTTATGAATACCAGGACCCACGAAATTATCAGAGAATATATCGACGTGTTGACGTATCAAGCGATTAACCGTGAATTGACTTGGGAAACTTCAGCCGGCGATATGGATATTCGCTATTCTATTAACGATATGCAGGGCAACCAACTTTTGGGCGTGTCGCGCAGTTTGCTTTTCTCCAGCGGCAAAGTTGAACTTACCATTCAAGGCGAAACTTTCAAAACTGCCAACACCGGAATTATTGACCGCGTCGAAAAACTTTTCAGAATCATTAACTACACCAAAAAAGACAACGTCATTAAAGACAGCACTATTAAATTTATGCGCAAATATATCGCCGAGCATAAGTAAGGATTAAGGATTAAGGGTTAAGGGCTAAGGGCTAAGGAAAGATATTTTGGCGGTACAGAATCAGTTAGCCAAACGCCGTTAGCAGATTGAAAAAATTTGTAGCCGTCGTCGTACATTTGCCGCGCAGAAATTTTAAAAATTACGGCGTTACCAACTCGGCGGGCGGCAACTTTTTTTGCAGTTTCAATATCGCCGCTCAAATGCACGTGCAAGCGATTCATTTTCAAAAGTCCCTGCGCAGAAATTGATTTTAAATTTTTTTCAAGCGTGCCGTGATACAAAATTTCCGGCGGGATTTTTTCAGTAAGTTCAACGTCAACTTTTACAGAGTGTCCTTGATTTGCGCGGATTTTAGTTTTGTCTTCATTAAAAGAAAAGCGTTGCTTGTCATTTTCTGCCACAATTTTTTCAAGCGTTGCCATATCGATTTTCATACCGCGCAAAATTTCGGGAACATTCGCCCAGCCGTTGCTGTCAAGTTTTATGTTGATAGTTTCCGGCTTGTGTCGAAGTATCAGCGAAAGAAATTTACTTAATTTTTTTATATCCATAAAATTCACCAGATTGGAGGAAAATTTTTCAATGTCAGATTGTATTTTTTGTAAAATTGCCAACAAAGAAATTGACTCAAATTTAGTTTACGAAGATGAAAGTGTTGTTTCTTTTCGTGATTTAAATCCTCAAGCCCCGCAACATATTTAAATCGTTCCCAAAAAACACGTTGCAAATATTACCGAACTTGACGATAAAAATTTAGCCGCGCACATTTTTACTGAAATTGTACCGAAAATCGCCGCTGAAGTTGGCGTAGATAAAAGCGGCTTCAGACTTGTAATTAACACCGGCGAAGAAGGCGGGCAAACTGTCAATCATTTGCACGTTCACTTAATCGGCGGGCGCAAAATGACATGGCCTCCGGGTTAATTTTTAGTTTCTAAACTTTCAAGACTCAAAATCATTTGTCCGAGTAAAACGTACTCCTGCATTTCTTCATCGCGCAGGTACACAAATTCGGGCAAATATTTTTTTGGGATAATTTCTGCAACTTTATCTTTAACTTTTTCAATATCGGGCGTCATTTGGCAGCGCAGGCAAATTAAATCGGGATCAACTACGGAAATTCCCGCGCGAATTTCAAATGCAACGCCGTCCAAAATTTTGTCTAAGTCAGTCATATTGTATTTATCCCAATCTTCCTTGCCGACAAAACTTTCAGTGGTGTAGTGAATTTCACCCGCCATATTATGTGCGCCGTCAAAAACTTTGCCGTTTAAAACCATTCCCAAGCCGCTTGCTCTGTAACCAACAGGGCGTGATACAAACATAATATTTTCGTATTTATCTTGCTGGACGTAGTAGCCGAGCGCGGCAGATTTTAAATTGTTGGTAATTGTAACCGGCACTTTGTATTTTTCTTCCAAAATTTTTTTCAAATTAATTTCCGGCGAAATAAAAAGGTCTAAATCTACGCATCCATCGTGAATTGCGCCGCCCGTTGCTATTCCTATTGCGTTAAATTTTTCGCATCTACAAGCAACCGTATCCAAAATATCTTTTAAATCGTTAATGTAGTTGAGTTTATTTTTTATGACGGTTTCTTCAAAAATCGGCACGCCCTTTTCATAAATCCTATAAGCAATTCGGCTTTGAGAATGACTTGGCATAATGACGATAGATAAAATTTTGGCGTCGCTTTTAATTCCCTTGCGAACTTTTGCAATAACGCGCTCGGCGGTAGTCTTTTTCCAATTTTCCAATTCTGCGCGAAGGAATTTTAACATTTCGGCGGAATCGTAGCTTGCAAAAACTTTTGGCGGGATTTTCAGTACAAGCTGATTGTTCAAAACTTCCTGCGCTTTTTTGGCTTGATAGGCAATTTGCGGCGCGAGCAAAATTACAGAATAATCAAAAGCAACGCTGTAAAGTTTGTGGAAAGGCACGGCGTCAAATTCATATTCCAGCGAAAGTAACTCTGCCGCTTCATTGAGTTTATCTGCAAAAAATCCCGTGGTAAGCCCGCCGGTACAGCTTAACAAAATTTTTAATTTTTGCTGGTTTTTTAAATCTGTGATTGTTTCCAACATTTGAGAAAATAATTCTTCGGCGTAGGAAATTTCGCGCAGTTCAAAGTGAAGGTAAAATTTATTTTCGTCGTCAGCCAAATTTGTAACAGACATTTCAACGATTGTAACTTCAAGCTCGTAAAAATTAATGTTGCCGACGGCGTAGGAAGTTTTAATTTCAATGTTGCCGCCTTTTTCTGAAATTGTACCTTCGTCAAATTTCGTCGATAAAATTTTTTGTTTGTAGGTATTCAAAATTTTATTACTCATTTTTTCAACCTCCAATATTTAACCCCTATTCCCTATTCCCTATTCCCTATTCCCTATTCCCTATTCCCTAATTGCCGCGCTCCTCCAGTGACTCAAGGCTTAAAATCATTTGCCCCAACAAAACGTACTCCGCCATTTCTTCATCTTTCATACAGACAAATTCCGGCATATATTCTGAAGGCAAATATTCGTGTATTTTTTCTTTCAGCTTGTCAAGGTCCGGCGTCATTTCACTGCGAATACAAACAAGCTCCGGATCAATTACGGCAATTCCTGCGCGAAGTTCGGTAGAAATTTCGTCGTAAATCGTGCTCCAATCAACCAAATTTGCCTCGTTAAAAACTTTGCCGCCGACAAGACTTTTTGTCAAAAATTTAATTTCGCCCGTGATACCGTGCGCGCCTTGAATCATTCTGCCGTTAATCACAATCCCCAAGCCGCTCGCCATAAAATTTTTCGGTCTGGACAAAAATAAAATGTTGTTAAATTTTTCCTGCTGCGCGTAATATCCCAAAACTGCCGAATTAACATTGTTTGTAACAGTAACCGGCACCTTGTAGCCGTTCTCAAAAATTTTTTGTAAATCAAGTTCAAGTGCGCCGAAATAATTTAAATTCAGCCGCCCGTTGTGAACAATCCCAGAAATTGCAATTCCTACCGCGTCGAAAGGTACGCAGCGATGAGAAACCGTATCCAAAATATCCCGAATATCACGGTAAGGGTCAAGTCTGCCCTTGATAACAACTTCATTTAAAAGCGGCACGCCCTTTTGGTAAATTCTGTAGGCAATACGCGTTTGACTTGCGAAGGGCATAACGGCGATTGATAAAATTTTGGCGTCGCTCTTGATTAAACCTGCGCGAACTTTTGCAATAGCGCGTTCCTCAACAGTCTTTGTCCAATTATCAAGTTCAGAATTTATGAATTGTAACATTTCGCCCGAATCGTAGCTTGCAAAAACTTTTGGCGGGATTTTCAGTACAAGTTTATCATGTAAAATTTCCTGCGCGTTTTTGAGTTGGTAGGCAATTTGCGGCGCAAGCAAAATTACAGAATAATCAAAGCCGACGTTGTAAATTTTGTGGAAAGGCACGGCGTCAAATTCATATTCCAGCGAAAGTAACTCTGCCGCTTCATTGAGTTTATCTGCAAAAAATCCCGTGGTAAGCCCGCCGGTACAGCTTAACAAAATTTTTAATTTCTGCTGATTTTTTAAATCTGTGATTGTTTCCAACATTTGAGAAAATAATTCTTCGGCGTAGGCAATTTCGCGCAGTTCAAAGTGTAAGTAAAATTTATTTTCGTCGTCAGCCAAATTTGTAACAGACATTTCAACGATTGTAACTTCAAGCTCGTAAAAATTAATGTTGCCGACGGCGTAGGAAGTTTTAATTTCAATATTGCCGCCTTTTTCTGAAATTGTACCTTCACTAAATTTTGTGGATAAAATTTTTTGTTTAAATTCAGTCAAAATTTCTTTGCCCATCAGTGCGCCTCCTAATATTTTTTACGCCAAATTCCCAATTTATACCAATCTGAAAGATTAGTTTTAATTTTTTCGGCTTGCAGGCGTTCAAAGTAGCCGCGCTCTTTTTTCGTCAAATCTTTCACGCGGATATTTTCAATCCCGTAAAATTCGCAGAGTCCCTCTTTCGTAACAGTGCCGTCAAAATCTGAAAAAAATACGTGACGCATTGCGCGGTTTTTAATTTCCAGCGGCGGGAATTTCACAAAATAAATTTTGCGCTCGGCGGCGTACTTCACAATTTCAACGCGCTTATCGTTTTCAGTGCGCAAATTCGCAGTTATAAAAAGTGCTGAAAGTATCGTAAAGCCGGACAATAACGCCGCGCCCAATTTCACAATTTCGCCCGTGCGCCCTTCAAAAATTTTTTCGTGAACTGTCGAATTTCTCAAAATTACCAACGCGCCAATCAAAATCATTACTACCGATGAAAAAGTTGCTCGCGCAGGAAAAGTTGGCGCGCCTATCATTACAAAGTTATTGAATATCGCAAGACCGAATAAAAATTTGCTGTATGAAAAATTTCTAAGTTTGACGCCGCCGCCAAATTTGATTGAACTTTTGACGCGCCGGAAAATTACTAACAAAATCAGCGCGTAAATTATAAATTCTTCAGACTTCATAATAAAATTGTCAAAACGCACAATAAATTTTTCTGAAACATTGAACGACGGAAAAATATTTCCAATGAAAAAATCTTTGAACGTCCGCGCCAAAAAGTTATCGCAGAAGTACGACAAAATTAAAATCCCAATCAAAATAAAAATTTTTCTGCCGGAATTTTCTTTGGCAAATTTACTGCCCTTGCTGAATGCACAAATTAAAAGCAGAACCAGCGGCAAAAGAAAAATCAACATTTCGCCGTTGCCAGCAAATTGGTTACCAATATGAATCAGTGCGCCCTTGCCGATACTTTGAACATCGTAGCGTACAAAATTTCCCGGCGCGGCAAGTAAAATTATCAGCCCCAAAATATTTCCCAAATTGCCGGTAACCATCCAAAGTTGCAAATTATTTCTTGTCTGCCAAAAATAAATCGTCAAGCCGATTGAAAGTAAAGTTACAGTTACCGCCAAATTTTCAACCGAACAGCCCGCAATTATCCCCAAAAATAACATTGCCGCCGCAAAAAAATTTGAATCGCCAAAATCTTTTGTACCCGCAAAAGTGAAATTGTACGGCAACAAAAATAAAGCAACCGGTACAGCCGACCAAAGATAAACAGTGGAGCCGCTTTTCCAAATTGCAACTTCGCCAAAGTGCGGAATGCACAGCCACGCCAAAATCCCCGCCGCCGCCAAAATTTTCGGCTCGTCAAATTTTATTTCTCGCCGCGCGTGCAGGTAAATCAAAATTATCAACGCAACAAACATCAGCGCGTTTGCTACGTCAAATGTAAATTTTCCAAGCCACAAAAATAAATTCAAACAAAAAACTGTAAACGCCCTGCCGCCGTGCTCCAAATAATGTATCTGCGTCGACTCAAAAACATTCGCCAAAGAATTTAAATGCTCGCCCGTTTTCCAGACCATCGAATAATCAAAGTCATCTCTGTGCAGCGGCATCAAGTGATTCAGTTCAAACATTATCAAAAAAATTGTCAAAAGTGCCAACGCTGAAAATATTTTTTCTTTCATAATTTAACCTCTGAATTTTTTCATAAGAATTGGCGAAAGTATCGCAACCAAAACTAAAATTATCCCGACAGATTCAATCAGCCCAAAAACCGTACCGAAAACAAAATAACTGATTATGACTGAAGAAACGGGCTCGGTTAAGCCGGTAAGCGCGGTTTCTTCCGGCGTCAAATGTTTCAAGCCCGCGTTGAAAATCAGAAATGCTACAACCGTTCCAAAAATTATTATCCACGCCACGTCAAAAATTGTTTCACGCGCAAAAAACGGCGTCCAGTCAAAATTATCTATCAGCAGAAAAGTTATCAAGCCGCCGGTAAACATTCCAACGCTCGTCATAAACGCGGGATTAATTTTTTCAGCGAATAAAACTTTTCCAAAAATCATACTGAAGGCAAAACTCGCGCCGCTTGCCAAACTCCAAAATACACAAGGCAACGGGATTAAAATTTTTGAAATATCGCCGCCCGTTACCAACAAGAACACGCCGAATATCGCCAAAAGTACTGCAAAAATTTCTATTCGCGCAGGAAATTTTTTATTCCAAAGACTTTCCCAAATTACAACCATTGCGGGCGTTGCAGAAAGTATTACCGTGGTTGCCGCCGCGCCGCCTATTGAAATTGCTTGAAAATATGTGAACTGCACCATAACAATACCTATCAAGCCGTAAATGAAAAGGTAAAGCCAAAGTTTAGGCTTGCGATTCATACGCGCCGCCGACAATTTAAATTTGTCGCGCAGGAATAAAATCACAAGCATTAAAAAGCCCGCGCCGCACATTCTTATATTTGTCAATTCCATTGTAGTTTTGGTTGAATGACTGAAAAAATCTTGTACCGCCACGCCGGACGAAGCCCAACATACGCCCGACAATCCAACTAAAATCAACGCCAAATTTCTGCTCAAATTTATTCCTTCCGTCGATAAAAATTTTTGCGGTTATTATATCAAAATCAGTTAATTCTGTGAAATAGATTAAAAAAAATTGCCCGCCTTGTACAGAAATAATTTTGCTGATAAAATGTACCAAAATTTTTTGGAGGTAAGAATTATGAAAGAAAATTTGGCAAAAATTTTATTGGCAACGGGGATTATTTTTTCATCAACCACGGCTACAACTTTTGCGGCAGAAACTGAAAATCAACCGGAGCCGCCAAAAAAAATTAATATCCCAATCGAACGCAAGGAAGTTGAACCGCCGGAATTTTTGGTAAAGGGAGCGATAAAAGACCTTACACAAAAAATTTTGCCAATTTCGGTCGAGGCAAGATATTTTGTACCGCATATGGATTTACAAGTTAAATCTGACAGCATTTTTTACAACGGCGGCGAAGTCGGCTTGAAAGGCGATTTAGGATTTGGCAACGATAACGCGCCTGAAGTTATTTTCAGATACAAAAGATTCACGGCAGATTATTTTACAATTCACGGCACCGGCGACAGAAATTTTTCAGGCAGTGACGTTTTAACATTCGGCGGCGGGCGTTATCACGGAGATACTCATTCGCAAAGTGATTTACATTATTTAAAGTTGCAGGTTACAAATCCCGTTATAAGCGTTTTGGGCAGCGGCGTTGATTGGAGTTACGGCTTATCGGGGATTTATTGGAAAGGCAAGGTAAGCGGTACTGAAGTTGGTACAGGAAATTCAATCAGCAGTACAAAAGAATTTGGCGCGCCTATTCCGACGCTCGGCATTGGGGCGCACGCTTCACTTTTGGACACTTTACTTTTCAATGTTCATCTTTCAGGCTTGCCGCTCGGCGGGCACGGGCATTTTTACGATTTTGAGGCGGGGCTGCGCTACAACCCGCTTGATTTACTTTCAATCAGCTTAGGCTACAGAAAAATTCACGCAAATATCAAATACCATGACGACAGCGGCACTTTAGATTTAGATGGACCTTACGCGGGACTTCGTTTTGATTTTTAAAATTTTTTGTAAAGGAAGATTTTTATGCTAAAGACTATCAGGAAAAATCTTGCCAAAAAAAATTCTGACAATCTGAAAAAATTTCTGCTGTTTGGAATTTTTACCGGCGGCTTAATCTGCCAAAATTCCATTGCCTTTGCAGGGGAAGACGAAGACAAAAATATTACAAATCCCTACGCCTACAACACTATTGAAGTTGACGAAACTACAATAAATTTCAACGACGATTTAAGAGAATACGACGGCAACTATTCAATGACGGTTGCAGACGCCGAAGGAACGGGCGACGTTTATTCAAACAAATTAACCGTAAAAAGCGGCGAATTTACTTTCAATGTCAACGGCGGCAATTTCAGCGGAAATTTTTTGAGCAACAGAATTTTTTTCAACGGCGGCAGATTTTATTTTGATATAAGCAATGAAACATCTTACAGCGGCGAAATTTCCAACAATATTTTCAATTTGAGCGGCGGTACTTTCGCAAATGAATATATCGAACTTTTGAACGCAGCCGCAAGAAATAATACTGTCAACATTTCCGGCACGCCCGATATTTCCGGCGCGTACCTTTACGGCGGCTTGATTGGCGACGTTGCCAATTCTGAAGGCAACACTTTAAATTTCAATTCAAGCGGCTTGACTGCGAAAAATATTTACGATTTTGACGCAATTAATTTTAATATTCCGGCAAGCGTTGAAAACGGCGATACTTTGTTGACTTTGACTGACGGCGCAACCGAACTTAACGATACAAAAATTTCTGCGCAAATTTCCGGCGATACTTCCTTAAATCCCGGCGATTCGGTTAATTTAATTTCCAATGAAAACGGCTTAACCTACAGCGGCGAAGGCGAAGTTAATATCGAAGAAGGCAGCACTTTAACCTACGAAAATTCTAAAATTGTGCAGGACGGAAACAATTTAGTTTTAACTTTGGGCGAGGCTACGGTTAATGAAGGCACGCGCACTTTCGCGCAGGGCGTTTTGAATACCGGCAGTACATTTTCACGCGGCACTGACAGGCTTATAGATTGGCTACCGCCTGAAGAATTGGAAGAAGCGGTTGCTGACGGCGAAAGTATTTCTGAAGTGGTAAGCACGAATTTTGGAATTTTTGCGAATGTTGACGCGTCAAAACTTAGAATTAAAACGGGCGCGGGTTCTTACTTTGATTCAAAGGGCGGCGGTATCGATTTGGGATTTGCGCGCGCCTTGGAAGATTCGCACGGCGGCAGCTTTGTTTTTGCGCCGCTTGTAGATTACGGCAAAACTTCTTTTGACAGTTATTTATCGGACGGTACGCACGGCAGCGGGCATTCAAGATATTTTGCGGGCGGGCTTATCGGCAGAAAAATTTGGAAAAGCGGTACTTACCTTGAAGGCAGTTTTCGCGGCGGCTCTGCCAAAACTGAATTTGCCTCTGATAATTTTTTGAGCAGTTACGATGAAAGCACGCCCGTTTTTGCCGGGCACATTCGCGCAGGGCGACTTTTGAGAATTGACAGAAATAATCTTTTTCACTATTACGGGATTTATTCGCACAATCATTTGAACAGCTTCAGCGCGGATTTATCAAGCGGCGAGCATTACGATTTTGATTCGGTTGACAGCGGCAAATTTAAAGTTGGTTACCGCCTTACAACGCGAGTAAGCAACCTTAGCAAACTTTATACCGGGCTTGCCTACCAATACGAATTTAACGGCAATACAAGCGCAAGGTACAAAGGCTACACAACAACTGAAGCTGAAGTCAAAGGTTCAAGCGGAATGTTGGAGCTCGGCTGGCAAATGCACACTCAAAAAGACAGCGCGTGGATTGTTGATTTTAATGTTACGGGCTGGATAGGGATTCAAAAGGGCGTCACCGGTTCTGCCAAAATTAAAAAATCTTTCTAATCCCTAATCCCTAATCCCTATTCCCTAATCCCTATTCCCTAATCCCTATTCCCTAAAAAGGGGGTGCAAGTTTATGAAAAAATTTTTGGCGGTTGCACTTGGAATTTTTTTAACGGCGTCAAATGTTTCAGCGGAACAACCGAAGGCGCAGGAGTACCGAGAAATTTTATCTTCAGAAAAATTTTATGTTGAATATGAAGACGAATACACAAAAAAAATAATCGTCGAAGAAGAGGGGCGGCGAATGACCAGAATTGCTTTGACGGGTAAAAATGTTGCAATGATTTCAATTTTAAATCCGCTTGCAAATCTTTTTGGCGGCGGCTATTCAAAATTTCCAAATTTTATGTACTACAAAGATAAATATTACAAGTTCAATGAAAAAGATTCTGCGCTGATGATTCGTACCGACCAACTTAACGACGTCAATTTAAATCCCAATGAAGGCTGGAGCTTGATTGACAAGGAACTTTCACTGCCCGACGAACTTGCAATTTTTAATTGGCACGATAAGCATCACAAAATTTCAAATTTAATGGCGGAGCCGACTTTTGCAAACACTTTAAAAAAATCTGTGGACGGCAAAGAATACACTTGCGACCGTTACGAATCTGAAGTGAAAAATTCCCGCGGCGAAAAAGAAGCTACAATTATTTTTGATATGTGCTACAACGATAAAGGCGAACTTGCACTTGTTCAATCTGCGATTTTTGCGAACGGCAAAGAGTACGGCGTCAACAAATTAACAATAAAAAAAATCCTGCGCGAAATTCCAAAGGGCGAAATTATTTTGGATAAAAACGCCAAAATTTACGCGGCAGGTATAGGCGATATGAACGACCTTTTAGAAAATCCGGTACTTTTGGGCAAACTTTCTGAAATTCAAGATTCTTAGGGGGCGTCGAAATTGAAAAATTTTTTTTTACTGCTGCTGATAATTTTTTCTGTAAATTTGACAGCTGACGCGGCAAAAATCGACGCCTACAAAGAAATGATTTTAAATCGCCGTTATACAATTCGCTATGACAACTTGACGCCCGCGCCTCGCGTTACAAATCGTGACGTTGCCGAGCTGTACGGTAAAAGCGGCTTGATTGTCGAAACGAACGATTTTTTTACAAATCGCCCTTTGAGCGGAATTGTTACAGCGAACGGCGAAAACAAATATGAAGAAATCGGCTACAAAGATTTTTATCAGTGTCGACTTTTGCGCGGCGGCGAAAATTTTATTTTTACGCACTACAAAAACAAACAAGGCAAAACTGAATATTTCGGCAGTAAGAAAGGCAAAGTTGAGGCGAATACCAGAAATTATCTTACTGAATTAATGGCGGGCGAAAGTTTCGGCGATAACAATTTTACCGAAATGATGAACGCGCTGATTTCTGATTATCAATTTATAAATTCCGGCACGCTTGAAAACAACTTAACCTTTGAAGACTTCCTCGCGCAGGACGAAAATAAATTGAGTGCAATTCGTTATTACTTTGACGGCGATACACTTGTGAAAATTTCTTTTGCGTCTTACGGCAGAAATTCGAGCGGCGAAATTTTGGGCAGTAAATGTATCGTAAAAATTTTGGAATTTACAGCTTCACCGACTGAAAATTTATTGCGCCTGCCTGCCGGTCTTCAAGATGTAACCAAACGCTAAAAAAATGCCCGTAAAGCCGCCTGACAGCCACGACACGCGGCGATTGACGCCCGAGGGTACATTTATATCAAAAAACTTTGCAAACGGCGTACAGGGCAGCTTACACGCAAATTTCAACAACACGGGAGGGCTTGATTATGAAAAAATTTTTTTTACTGCTGCTGATAATTTTTTTTACAAGTTCGACAGTCAACGCGGCTGCAAATCCTTCCTGCATTTTAATGAAATTCACTGACGATACACGCTTTGACTTGGTAGAATCGGCAGAATCACTTTCAGATTTGGTTATGGAAAAACTTTTGGCAAGCGGCAAATTTCGGCTGATGGAAACGCGCCCTATTGATGAAAATATTGAAATTCAACTGTACAATGAAAAACTGCGCGATTTAAAATTTTTGGAAGACGCAGTAAACAATTCTGAAATAAATTTGACGCCGCTTTTTGAAGGCGTAGGCTTCGACGAAAACCGCGCACAATCAATAGCAACCGCGCAAGTTGGGCAAATTATCGACCCCGAAATTACAAAAAAAATCGGCAGTCAACACAACGCCGAATATCTGATTCAGGGCACGATTATAAATTTGGGCACGGGCGCGTGGTGGAGTGATGACTTTGAAAAAATTTCTACCGCGCTGAATGCTTTTTCAGGGCTTGCGAATACTTCAGTACCGCTCGGAATGGTCGGCGATATTTTGAGCGGAATTGACGTAGGCAAAATTGGCGTCGGCGTCCAATGCGATTTGCGCGTTATCAAAGCTGAAACGGGCGAAGTTGTTTGGAGTAAGCGAGTTGTTGGCGTTCATGACCAAGTTAATTTAAGTCTTGCCGTTGTTCAAATTGGCAGCCGTAAGCTGAATAATAATTTCTACGCAAAAGCAATGGATAAAGCCGCGCAAAAAATAGTTGACGCGCTTATTACTGATTCAAAAAATATTTTTCAATGACTTTTACAATTCCGTCATTATCGTTATCGTCGGTTACAAAATCGGCGAGTTTTTTTATTTCAGGGGAAGCGTTGCCCATAACAGCCGCAATTCCCGCCGTTTTCAAAACTTCAATATCGTTAGGCGCGTCCCCGACTGCAACACTTTCTGAAATGTCAATCTTCAAAAATTCGCAAAGTTCGATTAAACCCGACGCCTTCGTAATTCCTTTTGGCGAAGATTCAAGCGCGGTTGTTTCTGCAAAGGCAAAAGTTAAATCCAAATGTTTCAGCCGCTCAAAATTTCTTTGCCGAGATTCTGCCGATCGGTGATACAGATTTATTTTGACAATTTCGTTGGGATTTTCCAAAATATATTTTTTGAAATCGTTGCAGCGCGTGCAAATTCTGTTGTACATTTCCCCGTAAACCGCCATTTGAAAATCAGCCACGTTTTTAATATCGTCTTCGCTCATTACAGAATCAGTCAAGCCCAAAATGTGAATCATTGCGCGTTCAGAAATTCCCGCGTCGATTAACTCAAGTGCAATATCTGTTGAAATTGGATGAACTTTGACAGGCTTTTTGTTGAAAAAATCGTAGACTGCGCCGCCGCTTGAAGTTACGCCGTAATGCATAAATTTTAATTCGTCTTTGTAGTCTTGAAGTTCGGCAACGCCGCGCCCCGTTGAAAGTGCAACGATAACGCCGCGGCTTGAAAGTTCGGAAATTGCCGCCGCAGTTTTCGGACTGATTTTTTTTTGTGAATTTAAAAGCGTGCCGTCCATATCCAACGCCAAAATTTTGTACATAAAAATTGCTCCAATCTTTTTTTGAAAATTGTACACGTCGCGCAGATTTTTTTCAATAAAAATGCTAAAATATTTTTGGAGGGATTGTTAATGAAAATTTTGGTTATGACTCCGACAAATAAACAACTTTTGCCGATAGTTGACAGTGTAATTAAAGTGCTGAAAAATTTGGGCGAAAAATACGAAATTGATACTTTGCCGCTGAATATTTTTTATTTGAACTGTTCCTACTTTCAGCGAAAACTTTACAAGCTCGGCTATAAAGCCGCCGAAAATAAGTACGAAAAAAATATCGTTGCCGAACTTCAAGAAAAGTGCAACCAATTTCAGCCGGATTTTATTTTGGTTTTAAATGGCACAAATGTTTCAGTTCCCGTGCAAAAATTTCTTTCAAACTACAAAACTATTTTATGGCTGTGGGATTCTTACAAGCGCGATAATTTGTTGAGCAGTTTTGTAAATTTGGCAACTGAAATTTTTTGTTTCGAGTATGAAGATATTGAGTTTTTGGCGCAGAAAAATATTTTTGCGCACTATTTGCCGCTCGGTGCAGACAGTGAAATTTATTGCCCGCGTGAATGTAAACGCGATATTGACATTTCTTTTGTAGGCACGGCGTCAAAAGAAAGAATTGCTCTTCTTGATAAAGTTTGTGAACGCGCCCTGCAAGAAAATTGGACAGTAAAAATTGGCGGTCCTTTTTACGATACAAAACATTTCTGGAAAAAATATCTGTTCAAATATCGGCGTGCGCACTTGGAAAAATTTTTGGCTAACCGGCTTTTCTTGCCGAGTGAACTTGCCGATTTATATAACCGCAGTAAAATTTGTCTTAATATCAATACAACGATACACCACAGCTTGAGCCCGCGCACTTTTGAAATCTGCGCGACGAAAAGTTTTCAGCTGATGAACAGCGGGCAAAATTCGCACGGCTTAATGAATCTTGAAACAGATTTAGCAACTTTCGACGGCGCGGACGATTTATTGGAAAAAATAAAATGCTTTCTTGAGAATGACGAATTGCGGGAAAAAATCGCGCTTGCCGGTTACAATTCTGTTATGAAAAATTGCACGCTTAAAAAATCTGTGGAAAAACTTTTGGCAGAATCTGAAATTGTACGCGAGTTTTATTGATAAATTGAAAATTCGAAGGCGCGGACGATTTATTGGAAAAAATTAAATTCTTTCTTGAGAATGACGAATTGCGGGAAAAAATCGCGCTTGCCGGTTACAATTCTGTTATGAAAAATTGCACGCTGAAAAAATCTGTAGAAAAACTTTTGGCAGAATCTGAAATTGTGCGCGGGTTTTATTGATAAATCTGAAAAAAGTTGTAAAATTTAAAATCATTTCCGAAGGAGAAATTTATTTGGATTATATAAAAGTGCGCGGCGCACGCGTTCACAATCTGAAAAATATTAATGTTGAAATACCGCGTGAAAAATTTGTCGTGATAACGGGAGTTTCAGGCAGCGGCAAAAGTTCGCTTGCCTTTGATACGATTTACGCGGAAGGGCAACGCCGTTACATGGAAAGTCTTTCAAGTTACGCGCGGCAATTTTTGGGACTGCCCGACAAGCCCGACGTTGAATTAATCGAAGGTTTAAGCCCCGCCATTGCAATTAATCAGAAAACTACCAACAACAACCCGCGCTCGACTGTCGGCACTGTTACTGAAATTTATGATTATCTGCGCCTGCTTTTTGCAAGGATAGGCAAGCCGCACTGTCCAAATTGCGGTAAACCCGTCACGCCTCAAAGTTTAGATCAAATCCTCGCGCAGATTTTAAATTTGCCTGAAGGTACGCGTTTTACTTTGCTTGCGCCGGTTGTCAATCGCCAAAAAGGAACTCACAAAGAAATTTTGGAGCGGCTGAAAAATTCCGGCTTCGTGCGCGTTCAAATTGACGGCAAACTGCGCGACCTTGACGAAGAAATTAAACTTGGAAAAACTGTAAAGCATACGATTGAACTTGTTGTAGACAGGCTGATTATTCGTGAAGGTATACGCTCTCGGCTGTCAGATTCATTGGAAACCGCGCTGAAATTTGGTAACGGCGTGGTTTATGTTCAAACTGACGAAAAACTTTTGACTTTCAGCGAAAAAAATGCTTGCGTTGACTGCGGTATTAGTTTACCTGACATTGAGCCGCAACTTTTTTCTTTCAACAGCCCGCGCGGCGCGTGTCCAAAATGCGGCGGCTTGGGCAGAATTTTTAAGCAACTGAATTGGGAAAGTATGTTTGAATGGATGCAAGCCGTTCACGAATTTAAAACCAATGATGACGCCTTTGAGCTTTGCCCCGATTGTCACGGAAAAAGGCTGAATCCTGCCGCGCTTAGCGTTACCGTTGCAGATTTAAACATTGCCGATATTTGCGATATGTCCGTTGAAAAGTGCGGCGATTTTTTTATTTCATTGGAAGAAAAATTGAACGATACCGACAAAAAAATTTCCCGGCAAGTTTTGAAAGAAATTAAATCCCGGCTGAAATTTTTATGTGACGTCGGATTGGATTATTTAACTTTGTCAAGAAAATCTGCAACTTTAAGCGGCGGCGAATTTCAAAGGATACGGCTTGCCACTCAAATTGGCTCGGCTTTAACCGGCGTGCTTTATGTTTTGGACGAGCCGTCAATAGGTTTACACCAACACGACAACGAAAAACTTTTGGAAACTTTAAAAAATCTGCGCGACTTGGGAAATACCTTGCTTGTTGTTGAACACGACGAAGAAACAATGCGGGCGGCTGATATGTTGGTTGACATTGGGCGCGGCGCGGGCAAAAACGGCGGCGAAGTTATCGCGCAGGGTACGGCAGACGAAGTTGCAAAAAATTTAAATTCTTTGACGGGCGATTATTTGAGCGGGCGGGAAAAAATTTCTGTACCTGCCGCACGCCGCACGCCTGAAAATTTTTTAGAATTTGAAAATCTTACTGCCAACAACTTAAAAAATCTTGCCGTGAAAATCCCGCTTGAAGTTTTGACGATTATAACGGGCGTGAGCGGCTCCGGAAAATCTACGCTGATTGATGAAGTGGTTTACCCGCGCCTTGTCAAAGATTCTGAAACGCTTAAAAAATTCGGCGTCAACACAATTATAAAAATCGACCAAGATCCAATAGGGCGTTCGCCGCGCTCCAATGTTGTAACCTACACAAAAATTTTTGACAGAATCAGAAATTTGTTTGCAGAAACTCAAGGCTCCAAAATTCGCGGCTACAATTCCAGCAGATTTAGTTTCAATGTGAAGGGCGGACGTTGCGAAAGTTGCAGCGGTAACGGCGTTTTAAAAATTCCAATGAACTTTTTACCCGATGTTTACGTAACCTGCGACGTTTGCAAGGGCGCACGTTTCAACGCAGAAACTTTGGAAGTTAAATATAAAGGTAAAAATATCGCCGAAGTTTTGTCAATGACTGTTGACGAGGCACTGGAATTTTTCAAAAATATTCCCGCGCTTGAAAGAATGTTACAAGTTTTGCACGATGTAGGCTTAGGTTACATTGAACTTGGACAACCCGCGAACACTCTAAGCGGCGGCGAAAGTCAACGCGTAAAATTGGCGGCGCAACTTGCACGCCCAATTACTCAACTGAAAAATATTTATATTATGGACGAGCCGACAACCGGTTTGCACTTTGACGACGTGAAAAAATTAATCGCCGTTGTACAGCGTTTGGTGGAGCGCGGCGACAGCGTGATTATCATTGAACACAACCTTGACGTTATCAAGTGCGCGGATTATATTATTGATTTGGGACCGGACGGCGGCGACAGAGGCGGGCAACTTGTAGCTTGCGGCACGCCGGAAACCGTCGCGCAGGTTGAAAATTCTTATACAGGTCAGGCTTTAAGGAAGTGTCTAAATGAAAGTTGTACCGTACGCGCCGAAGTACAAAAATATTTTTATTGAAATGAATAAGCGTTGGCTCAATGAAATGTTTGTGATTGAACAAGAAGACATTTTATTTTTTAATACTTTTGAAGAAATGCTTGCCAAGGGCGGCGAAATTTTTTTCACGCTTGACGACAACGAAAAAGTTTTTGCGTGCTGTTTAATTGGACCTATGGCTGACGGCGAATGGGAAATTGCAAAATTTGCGTCAACCGGCGAAGTTAAGGGCGCGGGGACTTTGTGTTTGCAAGCCTGCATTGACTATGCCAAAGAAAAAAATATCGACAAAATTTTAATTGTGTCAAATACAAAATGTGAAGTCGGCGTGCATTTGTACAGAAAATTTGGCTTTATCGAAATTCCCGTTGATAAGGAAAGATTCCCGTTTGAACGCGCGAATATTGCCTTTGAAAAAATTTTGTAGGTGATGGTATGAAATATTTTTTTTCTGAAATTGACGAAATTACTTTGACATTCGGCGATATTCACTTGAATAAATTTGGAATGGAATATATTAAAATTTATTTTGAGCGTCCAACTGAAAACGGCTTTGATTTTCTTGAGTCAACTTTGCCCGCATTAAATATAAAAAATTCTCACGGCTTTAATCAACAGGAATTACAAAATTTGTTGGAGTATGCAAGAAACAACGCCTTTTTGATTTGGGATATTGCCCGTGAAAATTTGAAATGTAAAAAAATAAAAAAGTCGGCGGTCACGGACGGCCGCCCTTGCGCGGTTTGCGTAGCAAGCGTGCTCTCAAGCGCAAATCGCGTGATGCGATTTCAGCGGACACACCTAGTTGCAACTTTCGGTTAAAAAGCACTTTTTCTTTGGTTGCAAGGCGACGAGTAGGAGCGTTGCTCTTCTTTTTTTGCTTCGGAAAAAAGAAAGTACATTTAAGATATTAAAATTTTTTCAAATTAAATAAGGAGGAATTTAATTGAGTGATTTAACATTGGAAAAATCGAAAGAAATTTTGAAAAAGCATACAACCGAGGCGCACCTTTTCACGCACGCGGCGGCGGTTAGCGCGGCAATGGAAGCAATGGCTGAATATTTCGGCGCAGATAAGGAACATTGGGCGGCGATTGGTTACTTGCACGATGTTGACTTTGAAAAATTTCCTGACGAACATTGCCAACACGTGCGGGAACTTTTGGAGCCGGAGGGCGTTTCTGCTGAAGATATTGACACGATAATTTCACACGCGTACGGCTTGCACCCTGTCGGCGTTAAACCAACTACAGATTGCCAAAAATCTTTGTACGCGGTTGACGAATTAACGGGAATTGTACACGCGTATTCTTTAATGCGCCCCGAAAAATTTGACGGTATGAGCGTAAAAAGTTTGAAGAAAAAATTCAAGGATAAACGCTTTGCCGCCAAATGCAACAGGGAAGTTATCGCGCAGGGCGCAGAAAATTTAAATATGCCGCTTGATAAACTTATGGAACTTTGTATAAGGGGGATGAGTGCGCACGCTGAAGAGTTTTAAAAAAAATTTTCTAAATTCAGTATTAAATCAGATTAATCTGGTACAATGTCAAAGTTGTTAAAAATGAAAGGTGTGTTGAAATTTATGTTGTTAAGGACTCTGGTAATGGTGATGATGATTTTTGCAATTAATTCCGTGACATTTGCGTCAGGCGCGTTTAGGATGGGAGATCAGGGCGCGGAAGTCGCAGAAATTCAAGGGCACCTCGTACGGCTTGGCTATGACGTCATTGCCGACGGCGATTTTGGTCCTTCAACTGTCGATGCAGTAAAATCTTTCCAAAAATCCCAGGGTATTAAAATTAGCGGTTACGTAGACGATAAAACTTACCGCGCACTTGTCGGGCGTGAAATGCCGGAAGTAAGCCGCGGCTCTTCATATATCAGCCGCCGCCTTATTACCAACGCGTTGCAATATATCGGTACGCCCTACGTTTTCGGCGGTAATTCTTTGTACTACGGTATTGACTGCTCCGCTTACACTCAACAAATTTACGCTTCAGTAGGAATTAGTTTGCCGCGCACTGCAGATTATCAATTTGAAGTTGGTACGCCTGTTTCACGCTCTGAACTTTTGCCCGGCGATGAAGTTTTCTTTACAACTTACACTTACGGCGCGTCACATTGCGGAATTTATTTGGGCGATAATAATTTTGTGCACGCAAGTTCAAGCCGCGGCGTTACAATTTCTTCACTGAATGAAAGTTACTACAACGCCCGTTATATTGGTGCTCGCAGAATGTTTTAATTTTTAATGGAGAATTTTTATGAAAGTAAGAAAAGCCGTAATACCGGCGGCAGGACTCGGTACAAGATTTTTACCGGCAACCAAGGCGCAACCAAAAGAAATGTTACCTATTGTCGATAAACCTACAATTCAATACATAATCGAAGAAGCGGCAAGCGCGGGCGTCGAAGATATTATCATTGTGACGGGGCGCAGTAAACGCTCAATCGAAGACCATTTTGATCGCTCAATTGAATTGGAAATGGAACTGGAAAAAGCCGGCAAAGCTGAATTGCTTGAAATGGTTAAATCTATTTCTGAAATTGCAAATATTCATTTTATAAGGCAGAAACAACCGCTCGGCTTAGGGCACGCAGTTTTGACGGCAAGTCATTTTATAGGCGAAGAACCTTTTGCAGTACTTTTGGGCGATGATGTTGTTGTTTCACAAAAACCGGTACTTCAGCAAATGGTTGAGGTTTTTAACGAATATAAAACTTCAATTTTGGGCGTGCAGGAAGTTTCAGACGAGGCTATAAGTCTTTACGGTGCTGTTGACGGTCGCCAAGTTGACGAAGATATTTATAAAGTGCGTGATTTAATAGAAAAACCGAAAAAAGAAAACGCGCCAAGCAATATCGCAGTTTTGGGGCGATATATTTTGACGCCTACAATTTTTAGTTATTTGGAAAACCAGGCTCCGGGAGTCGGTGGAGAAATTCAGCTTACTGACGCTTTAAACAGATTGTCTAAGGACGAGGCAATGTACGCTTACGTTTTCAAAGGGCATCGTTATGACGTTGGCAGTAAAATGGGATTTTTGCAGGCGAATATTGAATTTGCCCTGCGCAACCCCGAAATTGCCGACGATTTGAAAAAATATTTGCAAAGTCTAAATGAAAATATGGACTCAATGCTTGCTTACGATTGAAACACAAAAATTTTTACCGGTTGAAAAGCCGGTATTTTTTTTTACATTTTGGAAAGTGTAGCGGTTAAAATTTTCAACAAGGCGGTACAGGCGCGGGAAATATCTTTGTAAGTTGCAGTGTAATCATCGGTAATATAAGGGTCTTCAACGTCGCGCTTTTCGCCCGCAAATTCCATCATCAGGAAAAATTTTTTATCGGGGTCGCCGCCCGTCATTGCCTGTAAATCTGAAAAATTATACTTATCCATAGCAATAATATAATCGCAATTTTGATAATCTGCGCGATTGAATTTTTTTGAAATTCTGTCAGGATTGAAGGGGATATTATTTTGGGCAAGTTCAATGCAAGTGCCGCTTGAAATTTGAGTGTAGCCGGTAGCGTGACAGCCGGAAGATTCAACAGAAATTTTATCAGTCAATCCGGCGTCAGCTACTATTTTCTTCATAAAAAATTCTGCCATTGGAGAGCGGCAAATATTCCCGAGGCAGACAAAATTAATTTTCATAACCATTCCCTACTCCCTATTCCCTATTCCCTAATTAGACATACGGCGAGTAAGCGCGTTATCTTCCGCCTTCAAAGTTTTAGCCATATTCTTTTTATCTTCGGCAGATTTAGCGGTTACGGCTTTTTTGTCAACCATCCACTGCGCGTAGTCTTCGGCATAACCAATTTCAAGATCGCAAATTTTCATTCGCAGGTTGTGAAGAGTTTCTGCGCCGAGCGGTACTTGCAGGCTGAAAAGTTCCTGCTTGCGCGCTTCCCAATCTTTTTTGACAACGTCAAGCATTAAAGTTTTTAAATCTGCGCGAATATCATCTTGTCCCAAAGTGCCGGTTGATAAAATATAATCGTAATTTTCTTCAGCTTCCAAAATTGCAGCGTCATGGCGGGCGTTAATTTCGGCGGAGGCTTCAAGATATTTATCAAGTTGCACGCGGCGCACTGAATTTAATTGATTGATAAAATCTTGAAAATTCGGCAGGCTGACAATTTGCCATTCGTCTTTGGAATTGCGCCTCAAAAGAACGTCAAAAACAAATTCGCCGCCGAGTTCCGGCTGATAAATCCGAACTTTGGCGGTTGCTTCATCGGCGTTACGGGGATTTATTCCAATGCTGTCAACGCCGCGATATTGGAATTTATCAAGCCCAGTTCGTTTCAAAAGTTCCTCGACGCTGGAATTTTCAGTTTTGTTAAATTCGCCGGTTTCAAGATAAGAATCAATCGCCGCCTTCAAACTCAAAAGTAAAGGCTCGCGTAACATTTCGGTAAAATTTTTTATTGCAACGCGGGCGTCTGCAGTCATAGTTTTATCGGCGTCAGTCACGCCCTCAACAATACTGCTGTAACTGTCGTCCAAAATACTTTCAAGGTCTACAACTTTATAAAAATCCGCCTTATTGTGATTTTCGACGGCTTTTTCTACTGTTTGAAATGCATACTCCGGCTTGTCTCTGTCCGAAGTCAAAAGGAAATATCCGCCGCCCGCAACTGCCAACGCGGCAATTCCCGCAACTACTCCAATTCTTAATTTTTTATCCAAATTCAACTCTCCTTGACAAAAATAATTGCGGTATAATTCGGCGGCAATTAATTTTCTTCCTGCAAAAAAAAATCGACAGCCGCCAAGCGACCGTCGCGCAGGTTTATTTCAATAAGTTATTGTCTGCCAAATATTTTATAAAAGCTTCAAAAATTTTTTCGTTGCGTTTCAAAATATCATTTTCTGTAAAACTTTCTTTCTCGGCAAGTTTCAAAAGTTCCTGATTGAAAGTTGGTTGTTCATTTTTCTTGCCGATTTTGCCAAGATAATATTTTCTTTTGAGTTCAAAACTGTAATCTGACGCACGAATATTAATTCTTTTTTCAAGTAAAGTTTTATTGCCCAAAAGTTCAACGCTTTCTTCGTCGTTAAGCGGTTCAACTTCAGCGCGTCTTTTGGCGTAAATGTGCTCAATTTCCAAGCGCGTATCATTCGGCGGCAATTCTTGATCTTCATCTTGAAAAGTCCACCAAGCCAACATTGCCCGCGTAATTGCTTTATTCTGTGAAAATTTTGTATTTAAAAATTGACGTATGAAATTTTCTTTTGTCGGAATGTAATTTTCAAAGGAAAGTTCATTGCCGCTGATAATATTTTGAAACTCTACAAAAAAGGGGCGTCTTACATGATTTGAACCGGGGGCGATTGAGTGCAAAAAAAACATAGCCGTAATTTTATTTAAAAAATTATAAAATTTTTCATCGTCAAGTTTGTTGTCGGCGTCACGATTTCCCATAAAATACATTGAAACTATATATGTCCACATTCCGTGCGGCGAATAACTCAAAACATACAATCTTTTCAAAATTCGCGCAGAAAATCTGTCTTCGTTGCGAAGGGCAATATCATTCCAGAAATTTGCAAGTATCATTAAATCTTCAAAAGTTTTTTCGCTTTTCAAGACTGCGTAATTATTTTTTTCATAATATGGACGCAAGCCAATAATTGTATCGCTTTTAGCTCCGGATTTTGCCAACAAATAGTACATATAGCGAAAAAATAAATCATCAGTAGGCGTACCCTTGCGCGGGTGAAAATTATCATTGCAGATTGTTTCAAGTTCTTTCCAACGCGCAACAAAAGTATTTTTTTCCGGGTTGCCTTTATTTCTGAAAAATTTGTAGAATTGCGATTTAAAAATATCAGAATCTGAAAGCGGCATTCCTCTATCATTCAGCGTGGTAAAAATCCTGAACGCGGTACTTTGTGAATTTGTTTCAATAGGCAACATTATGCAATTTTGCATAATTCTTTTTGGTAAATATGAAAAATTATCGGGCGACTCATTTTTAAACTCGTCAATTTTGGTCTGAAAATAGATATAATTTTGTGAGTAACGGCTGGTACTTTTTTTATCTGCTTCGCCGCTCTCAAGAATTAAGTTCAAATCTCTTTTATCATCTTCGGTTGCTACTTCAGATTTTATTTTGGCGCGGGTTTTATCGGGGTTATCGTCCTTATCCATGTGCCAAATACATTCAGCAATTTTATCAAAAATTTTTTTGTTTGAATCGCCAAATTTTTCATAAAACGCACGCAATAAAAGTAACAGCGTTATCAAGCGTTGTTGCCCGTCTATAACTTCATTTTCTTTATAATCTTTACAAGTCACAATCGTACCCAAAAAATATTCGCCGTCTTCTTCTTCAAAATCTTTATCTTCAGGGAAAGCGAAATTATATAAATCTTCCCAAAGAGTTTCGCATTCGTCCCTTCCCCATGAATACGGGCGTTGATAATCCGGAATTAAAAAACTTACACCGCGCTTAGAAAAAATTTCATAAATATTTTTCTTTGAAATGTTTAAATCCGACATAAAATTTCTCCTTTCAAAAAGTTTTTTCAACGCTCCAAAAATTTTTCCTGCAACAAAAAAAGCCGGAAGTTTGAAAACTCCCGACTTGAAAATTTCAGTATGACAATTTTATTAGAGTTGTAATTCTACATCGGCTTCAACTTCGCCGCTAAGGATTTTTGAAATTCTGTAAAAAGCTTCACGACTGTTTTCACCGTGGATTTTCAGTACCAAACTTTGCCCCGCGGTAACGGCCAAATTAACAAGCGATAAAATACTGTCTGAATCGCCGGATTTTGTACCGGACGCAATTTCGACAAGGCAAGCAGTTTCTGACGCAACTTTTACAATACTTGCACATTCGCGGAAACAAAGTTTAATTTTCGACACCATAACAAATGAAACAGCAGCCGGCTTTTTTTCAACCGCAGAAGTTGTTTCAGCTGCAGGAACTTTTTCAACCGCAGAATCTTTTTTAGCTGCAGAAATTTTTTCAACCGCAGAATCTTTTTTAGCTGCAGAAATTTTTTCAACTGTTGGAACTTTTTCAGTTATTTTCTTAGTCAAAGCTCCTCCCTCCTCGTGAGTTTTGACAATTTGTATATTTCTATTTTTAACCTTCAAATTAGACTTCATTTTAAAAACTCCTTTCAAGAAGGATGTAACCCCTGCCACTTCCCTGTGACGATTGAATTTTAACTTTTTTTCATAATTACGTCAACAAGTAATTTCTTTTGTTTTGAGAAAAATTTAATCGTATTCGACAGGAATTTTCTTCCTATTTTCAGATTGTAAAAAGATTATCAGATATTGTATAATTTTTGAAAATAACTTTAAGCGATTGGAGAGCAAAGATTGTGAAAGATTTTTTCTCAAGATTTTTTCCGGAATTGTGCGCGGCGGTAGTCGCCGGGATAATTCTTTATTTTGCGCCAAATTTTTTGGCTTCCGGCGATAAAACGGCTGAAGAATATTTTGTAAGCGGCAATGAAAAAATGGACGCCCAAAATTATGACGAGGCAATAAAAGATTACGGCGAGGCAATTCGGCTAAATTCAAATTATAAGGAGGCTTATAGAAAGAGAGCCGATATTTATTTTGAATTAAAAAAGTATGAAGAGGCAATTTCAGATTACAATCAAGCAATTAAACTCGGCGTACATGAAGCCGCCGTTTACAGTAACCGCGGAGATTCTTACGCTTTATTAAATCATTATGAAAAAGCCGTCGCAGATTTTACTCAAGCAATGAAATTGGGAATGAATGACGCTGTTACATACGCTTCACGCGGAATTGCCTGCTATCAAATGAAAAATTATGCACAAGCCGTTGAAGATTTCAACGCCGCAATTTCTTTGGGCTGGAAAGACGATTCCAGTTATACTTTTTGCGGCTTATCCAATTTTCATTTGCAAAATTATCCACAAGCAATTTCAAATTTCGAAAAGGCACTTGAACTCGGCAGAAAAGACGATGTTTACCTCTACAGATGCCTTGGTAATTCTTATTACTACCTGCAAGATTATGAGCAGGCTGTTTCAATTTTTACACAAGCTTTGCAAGTTGATCCCAATTATGACATTGCCTATAATAATCGCGGTCTTTGTTACGCTAATTTGGGGCAATATGATGAGGCTTTAAGCGATTATGAAAAGGCAATAGAATTGAATCCCAATAATACGCTTGCTTATGGCAACAGAGCTGAAATTTATTTGAAATTTGGCGATAATCAAAAAGCGGCGGCTGATTTGGCAAAAGCTAAAGAAATTGCCGAAAAACAATAAAAAATCTGTGCTAAGTGTTTCTTGACGTTAAACTTTGCAGGAAATATAATTAGGCAGTAGGCAGTAGGCAAGAGGCAAAAGGGAATAGTGATTGAAATGGATGAAGAATATCAAAAGACTCCGGAAGAAATTTTAGCAGAACAAAAAGCGGTGGCGTTGAAATACGATATGCAAACAGATGTTGCGCCGCGCGTTATCGCCAAAGGTAAAGGGCACGTTGCCGAACATATTTTGGCAACCGCGCAAAAAAATTCTATTCCCGTGTATCAAAACAAAACGCTTGTAAATATGTTGATGGCTCTTGAAATTGACAGGGAAATTCCGCCGGAACTTTACAAGGCTATTGCTGAAGTTATGGCTTACGTTTACAAAATGGACAAAGAAAAAGGGCACGAAAACGCCCTGAAAGGTTTACAGCGCGGCGGTCGCCCGTTGATTTAGGAAGTGAAAATTTTGGCAATTTATAACGTGCAGATTTTAAAAATTGACGCCGCCGAAACTCGACGCTACGCCGGCTTAAAAAAAGCTCCAACTTTCGACGAAAAAAATATTTTGGACGCCTGCGATGAAGCACTTTTTCTTTTGGACGTGCGCGGGATTTATAAAATTTATGATTATGACTGCGAAAAGCACATTGTAAACAGTGCGCCGCCTTTTGAAATTTTGGGCAATTCGATTATCAAACACCTTGCCGGTTGCGAAAAAGTTGCTTGCATTGCGGTAACTGTCGGTGAAAATATCGAGCGCGAAGTTACAAAAAAATTCGCCGCGGGAAATTATGTAGCGTCAGTACTTTTGGACGCCGCCGCAACCGCCGCAGTTGAACAAGCCGCCGATGAATTGGAAAAAGCCATTGCCCGCGAAGTTGCCAAAGAAAGTCTGAAAATGCGCTGGAGATTCAGCCCAGGTTACGGCGATTGGCAACTTGAAAATCAGAAAAATTTTTTTTATGTTACGGGCGCGCCTGAAATTGGAATGAATTTAACTGAATCGCTGATGCTTGTACCGCGAAAATCTGTTACGGCGATTATAGGCTTAGAAAAAATTTTTTCCAACAATAAAAATTCTAAAACGAAAAAATCCTGCGCGAATTGCGATAAAAAAAATTGTCTTGCTAGGAGTTGATAATTTGAAAAAATTTGAAAAGTGGCAAGGTTGCGGCAACAATTTTGTAATAATCAACAGTATTTTTTTATGTTACGGGCGCGCCTGAAATTGGAATGAATTTAACTGAATCGCTGATGCTTGTACCGCGAAAATCCGTTACGGCGATTATAGGCTTGGAAAAAATTTTTTCCGACAATAAAAATTCTAAAACGAAAAAATCCTGCGCGAATTGCGATAAAAAAAATTGTCTTGCTAGGAGTTGATAATTTGAAAAAATTTGAAAAATGGCAAGGTTGCGGCAACGATTTTGTAATAATCAACAGTATTCATACCGAAAAAATTGACGACGCCGAAAAAATTATAAAAATGTGCGACAGGCATTTTGGAATTGGAGCGGACGGCGTGATTTACGTTTTGCCTTCTGAAGTTGCCGACGTGCGAATGAGAATTTTTAACGCGGACGGCTCCGAGGCTGAAATGTGCGGCAATGGTATTCGTTGCTTCACAAAATTTTTACTCGGCACAAGTTCCGGCAGTTTGAATGTTGAAACGGGCGCGGGAATTTTAACCGTACAACTTGAAAATAATCTGGTAACAGTCGATATGGGCGAACCAATTTTGACGGCTGAAAAAATCCCCGTGATTTTCGACAAAGAAAAAGTTATCGGCGAGCCTTTGAAAGTTGACGGCGAAACTTTTAAAATTACCTGCGTTTCAATGGGAAATCCGCATTGCGTGATTTTCGTTGACGATTTATCCAAAATTAATCTTGAAAAAATTGGACCGAAATTTGAAAACAATAAAATTTTCCCGCGGCGTACCAATACCGAATTTGTCGAAGTTTTGAGCCGCACTGAATTAAAAATGCGCGTTTGGGAGCGCGGCAGCGGTATAACTTTGGCTTGCGGAACGGGAACCTGCGCGACTGTTGTTGCGGCAAATTTGAACGGCTTAACAGAAAAATCTGCAGTTGTACATTTGGACGGCGGCGATTTAAAAATTGAATGGGGCGCAGATAACCGCGTTTACATGACGGGCGCGGCTGAAAAAGTTTTCGACGGGATTTTTTGAGGTATGGAAATGCAAAAAGGATTGTTGGTAATAGTTTCAGGCGCAAGCGGCACCGGCAAGGGTACTGTTTGCAAAAAATTGTTGGAAGAAATTCCCACGCTTTTTTATTCTATTTCGGCAACCACCAGAAAACCTCGCGCAGGTGAAACGGACGGCGTAGAATATTTTTTTATCACTGTTGAACAATTTCAAAATTGGATAGCCGAAGATAAATTTTTGGAATACGCCGAAGTTTACGGCAATTTGTACGGTACGCCGATTCACAAAATCGAAGAGCGATTAAACCGCGGCGAAGATGTTTTACTTGAAATTGATATTCAAGGCGCGTTGAACGTTATGCAAAAACGTCCCGACGGCGTTTATATTTTTTTGTTGCCGCCTTCATTGGAAGAATTAAGCAACCGAATTAAAGGGCGCGGCAGTGAATCGCCTGAAACTTTTTCGCGCAGGTTTAATTCCGCCAAAAATGAAATTGCCATTGGTAAAAAATACCGGTACGCCGTGGTTAATGACACAGTCGGCGCGGCTGTCGAAAAAATTAAATCGATAATCGCCGCCGAACGCTGCAAAGTTAATCGCAATGAAAATCTTTTTGAAAATTTGCTGGGGGATGATGGCAAATAACAAAATAAAAAAACGGGGGGGCGTCCACGGATGGACGCCCGCCGCGCCTGCAATGCGATGAGTAAGAGCATTGCTCCGCCGTGATGGCGTTATGTGCGGCTGTTTCTTTCTTTGCTAAGCGTTTCTTTCTTTGCGCCAAAGAAAGAAAT
>JAFSZS010000118.1 GCA_017455645.1 Selenomonadaceae bacterium
CATTAAAGCCTTGCCGTCGCTGAAGTCAATGAAACGTGAAATTTGCTTTTTGAAACATTCGCAGTTGTGGTTAATAATTTCGTCAGTCAAAACTTTTCGTAAATCTGAACGTCCGGAAGGGTCGCCGATTGTGCCCGTGCCGCCGCCAACAAGTGCAATAGGGCGATGTCCTGCGCGTTGCATGTGCGCCATTACCATTAAAGCGATAAAATGTCCCGCGTGCAAACTGTCAGCCGTCGGGTCAAATCCAATATAAAAAGTTACGGATTTTTCGCCGAGCAACTTTCTAACTTCAGCTTCGTCCGTGCACTGCGCAATAAAGCCGCGCTCCTTCAAAGTGTCAAAAACATTTTCTGCCAAAAAAAATCGCTCCTTCAATAAGAAAAATTTTTTGCCGCAAAATTATAACAGATTGTACACGAAAAATCACTTATTAGTTTTAGGGAATAGGGAGTAGCCAATAGGGAGTAGTTTTTTATTCACTATTCACTATTCCCTGCGAAACTGCCCGCCGCGTTGCCCATTGCCCACGCCGCCTGCAAGTTAAAGCCGCCGGTATTGCCGTCAACGTCCAAAACTTCTCCGACAATAAATAAATTTTCTACAATTTTTGATTCCATGGTTTTTGGGTTAATTTCTTTGACAGAAACGCCGCCCGCCGTTACAATCGCTTCAGAAATTGGGCGCGTTGCCGAAATTGTAAGTGGCAAGCCGCGCAAAATTTCAATCAAGTTTTGACGCTCCAACTTTGTAATTTCGTCAACTTTTTTATTTTCGTCAATGTACGCCAAATCTAAAATTACGGGAATTAATTTTTGCGGCAAAAGTTCAATCATTGCGTTTTTAATTATTTTGCCCTTGAATTTTTCAAAGTCGCGCAGGATTCTTGCGTTGAGTTGCTCCGGCGTCAACGCGGGCTTTAAATTTATCAGCAATTCCACAAATTTTTTGTCTGCCAAAAACCTTGCAACTTGTCGGCTTAAAGTTAAAATTATCGGTCCCGAAATTCCAAAGTGAGTAAAAAGCATTTCGCCAAAAATTTCAGCTGCAACTTTGTCATCTGCTTTTAAAGTTACGCGCACATTTTTTAGCGAAAGTCCCTGTAAATCTTGTACAAAATCTTCTTCAGTTTCAAGCGGTACAAGCGCGGGCAAAATTTCTGTTACGGTATGTCCCAAAATTTTTGCAAATTTAAATCCGTCGCCTGTTGAACCGGTTGCAGGGTACGACGCGCCGCCCGTTGCCAAAATTACCGCGTCACAATCAAAAAATTTTCCTTTGACTTCGACGCCCAAAACTTTTTTGTCATTGGCAATAATATTTTCAACGCGGGAATTTAAACGCACTTCAACGCCCAAATTTTCAAGTTTTTTAGTCAAAACTTCGATAACTTCAGCCGCGTTATCGCTTGCGGGAAAAATTCTGTTGCCGCGCTCAATTTTGGTTTCAAGCCCCAAACTTTCAAAAAAATTTACAGTGTCATTCGACGTAAAATTATTCAGCACGCTGTTTAAAAATTTGCCGTTGCCGGGGATATTTTTTATAATTTCTTGAGTATCGGCGGCGTTGGTAAGGTTGCAACGCCCTTTTCCCGTGATACTTAATTTTCTGCCGAGGCGGTTATTTTTTTCAAACAAGATAACGCGTGCGCCGTTTTCAGCTGCGCGAATAGCCGCCATCATTCCCGCGGGACCACCGCCTATTATGATTATTTTTTTCATTTCAATTACTCCAAAATTTTTTATAGTTGTAACATAACGGCAAATAATTTTCAATCAAAAATTCTTGTCTAAAAAATTTCGCTGTGTTAAACTTTCAAAAAAATTAAAAGCGAAGTGAAATTTATGTGGGGAAATAAAATCCTGAAGTACGCGCAGTACACCGAGCCGGTTGTGATTGAGGCAATTTCACCGGCGCAAAAAAAAGCCGCGGCAATTTTGGAAGAAAACGCGCTACACGTTATGTCAGTGGCTGAAGCTGAAGCCAAAAGAATTGTTTCAGAGGCAAAATCAGAATCCGAAATACTTTTGGAAGAATCTTACAGGCGTTCACGTGAAGCCGAAGAAAAATTGCAAGAGGCAGATTTTCAATCAAAACTTTTGATAAAGAAAACGCAGGACGAGTGCGAGCAAATAATTTCAGATACAAAAAAGCAAGCCGCCGAAGACGCTAAACAAACTTTGGCGCGGGCGCACGACGAAGGCAACAAACAAGGCTACGCTGAAGGTTACAAAGACGGCGTTAAGCAGGGGCGTACCGACGGCGAAAAAGCTATAAGAAAAGAAATGAAGGCGACAATCAATCAAGCCAACGCCAAGGCAGAAAAAACAATTCAAGACGCCAAAACTCAAACTGCAGAATATTTTGTTCGCGCAGAAGATGACATTGTAAAAGTTGTAATGCAGGCGATTGAAAAAATTATCCCTCAACATTTTTTGGACGCGCCGCAAGTAATTTTGCCGGTTGTTAGAGAGGCGATTAACTACGTGCGAGATCAAAAAGAAGTCAAAATTCACGTCGAGCCGGAAAGTTACGACTTGGTTTTAATGGCGCGCAGTGAATTTCAATCAATGCTTACCGACGGCACGTCAATTTTGGAAGTTGTTTCAGATGACGCGCTGAAACCGGGCGATGTAGTCATTGAAACGCCCAACGGCGGAGTTGACGCCCGCCTTTCAACTCAACTTGAACTGATGAAGGACGCAATTAAATCGGTACTGCAAAGATGAAAATTTTAATGCATATGTGTTGCGGACCTTGTTCCTGTTATCCTACCGAAAAACTGCGCGAGGAAGGTTTTGAGCCGGTAGGATTTTTTTTCAATCCAAACATTCACCCCTACCAAGAATGGCGAAAAAGACTTCGGGCGGCGCGGGAATTTGCCGAAAAAGTCAACATTAAATTTTTTGCAGAAAATCATTACGGCTTGCGGGATTTTTTACAAAAAATTTCAAGCGTTGTCGGCGGCGTTAATGACGAAGATACTTTTAAATTTGCGGACGGTTTTCATAAGCGTTGCAAAATTTGTTATTGGTGGCGATTGAGTGAAACTGCGAAATTTGCGGCTGAAAATAATTTTGAAATTTTCACGTCAACACTTTTTTACAGCGTACACCAGAATCACGAACTTATGAAACAAATTGCCGAGCGTTGCGCCCAAAATTACGGCGTCAAATTTTTTTATGAAGATTTTCGCGCAGGTTGGCAACGCGGGATTGATTTAAGTTTGGAATTGGAACTTTACCGGCAAAATTATTGCGGCTGCATTTTCAGCGAAGAGGAACGTTTCAGTAAAGAAATTAAACACTTGCGAAAAAATATTTCTGCGCAAAATTTTTAGTGCTATAATAATTTTAAAATTAAAAAGAGTTGATTATTTGAACGAAAAAAATTTAACTCCTATGATGGAGCAATATTTAAGGGAAAAAAAGAAAAATCAAGACGCGCTGTTATTTTTCCGGCTGGGCGATTTTTTTGAAATGTTTTTTGACGATGCCAAAATTGCCTCTGCTGAACTCGGCTTGACAATGACGCACCGGCAATCTACGCCAATGTGCGGCGTACCTGCGCACGCTGTAGAAAATTATCTTCAAAAATTGGTAAACAAAGGCTACCGCGTGGCAATCGTTGACCAAGTAGGCGACCCAAAAGCCAAAGGTTTAACAGACCGTGAACTTACAAAAATTGTTACGCCCGGCACAATTTTAACCGACGACGCCTTGACTGACGCCAATAACAATTATCTTGCGCTTGTGTACGAAAACGGCGGCGAAATTGCCTTTGCCTGCGCCGACGTTTCTACCGGCGAAATTTTTTATTGCCTGTATGAAGGAAAAGACCGCGTGCAAAATCTTTGTGACGAATTGTACAGATTGACGCCGCACGAAATTTTGACTAACGAAAATTTAACTTTTGCCGACAAATTAAAATCTTTCGTCAAATTAAAATTGGGTAATTGCACTTTTACGAATTTTGACGCCGAAGAAAAATCTGATTTTTTAAGTAAACATTTTGAAGAAAAAGATTTTCCCGTTTCAGAAAACGCCGCCGCCGCCGTTGAATTTTTGCTGAATTATTTACATAAAACCGTTCGCACAGATTTAAATCACTTGTCAAAGTTGACGCGGCTGGATTTAAGCAGTCATTTAATTTTAGATTCAAATACTTTAAGAAATTTGGAAATTGTACGTAACCTGCGCGACGGCTCCAAAAAAGATACACTGTTTGCAATTCTGGATTATACAAAAACGCCGCTCGGCAACAGACTTTTGCGCCGCTGGTTAGAAAGTCCGCTCGTTGATATTACGGCAATTAATCGCAGGCTTAACGCGGTTGACGAACTTTTCAAAAATTTTACACTGCGAAAAAATCTTCAGGAAAGTTTGAAAGAAATTCGCGACCTTGAAAGGTTAATGACGAAAATTGAAATTGGAAGTGCAAACGCAAGGGATTTAACTGCCTTAAAAATTTCCCTGCGCGTCCTTCCCAAAATTAAATCTGCAATGGAAAATATTTCTTCGGATATTTTGAAGGCGTGCCGCGACGGCTTGAAAGATTATTCAGAAGAAGTTGATTTAATCGAACGCGCAATTTCTGAAGACGCGCCGCTTACAATTCGTGACGGCGGGATTATCAACCGCGGGTACAGTGACGAACTCGACGAATACAGAAAAATTTCAACTGACAGCCGCGGCTTTTTGCAGGAATTTGAAGAACGGGAAAAATCTAAAACCGGTATTCGCTCCTTGAAAGTCGGCTACAACAGAATTTTTGGCTACTATATCGAAGTTCGACACAGCGGCGCAGATAAAATTCCCGACAACTACATTAGAAAACAAACTTTGGCAAATGCTGAAAGATACATTACGCAGGAACTTAAAGACTTTGAAATTAAAATTCTCGGCGCACAAGAAAAAATTGTTACGCTGGAATATAATATTTTTTGCCTTGTTCGTGACAAAATTAAAAATTGCCTCGCGCAGATTCAAGATACCGCCAAAAGAATTGCCCTGCTTGACGCGGTTGCAAGTTTGGCTGAAGCGGCAACTCAAAATAATTACGTGCGCCCGGATTTAAACATTGAAGGCAAAATTGAAATTAAAGACGGGCGTCATCCACTCGTTGAAAAAATTTTGTCGAACAGTCTTTTTGTTCCGAATGATACAAATTTAAATCCTGCGCGAAACGAAATTATGATTATAACCGGTCCGAATATGGCGGGAAAATCTACGTACATGCGGCAAGTTGCGTTGATAATGTTAATGGCGCAAGTCGGCAGTTTTATTCCCGCAGCGCGTGCAAATATTTCGCCGGTTGACAGAATTTTTACAAGGATTGGCGCAAGTGATGATTTAGTCAGCGGGCAGTCAACTTTTATGGTTGAAATGAATGAAGTCGCACAGATTTTAAAATACGCCACGAATCGCAGTTTGATAATTTTGGACGAAGTCGGGCGCGGCACTTCAACTTTCGACGGTATGAGTATCGCCCGCGCTGTCATTGAATACATTGATAAAAAAATTCACGCCAAAACACTTTTTGCAACGCACTACCACGAATTAACAGACCTTGCCGACAATTCCACCAATATTGAAAATTTTTGCACGGCGGTTAAAGAGCGCGGCAACGAAATTATTTTTTTGCGCAGAATTACGCCGGGCGGCGCGGATAAATCTTACGGTATTCAAGCTGCAAAATTGGCGGGCTTGCCAAATGCAGTTATGAAACGCGCCGGAGAAATTTTAACCGCGCTTGAAAATGCCGAGCCGGTAAAATCTGCGCCCGTGCAAAAAAAGCCCGCGCCTTCTCAAAGTTTATTTGTATCGCAAGGCTTACAGGAACTTTTGAAAGTTGACATTACAACCTTAACGCCGATTGAGGCTTTGAATATGTTGTACAAATTACAGGCGGCGGCTAAGGCTGAAACCGGCAATATTTGACACTTCAATTTATTTTAGCTACCATACAAATTTTAACCGCGCTTGAAAATTCCGCGCCTGTAAAATCTGCGCCCGTGCAAAAAAAGCCCGCGCCTTCTCAAAGTTTATTTGTATCGCAAGGCTTGCAGGAACTTTTGAAGGTTGACATTATAACTTTAACGCCGATTGAAGCTTTGAATATGTTGTACAAATTGCAGGCGACGGCTAAGGCTGAAACGGGCAATATTTGACACTTCAAAATATTTTAACTATCATACAGATTTTAACTTCGCTTGAAAATTCCGAGCCGGTAAAATCTGCGCCTGTACAAAAAAAGCCCGCGCCTTCTCAAAGTTTGTTTGTATCGCAAGGCTTGCAGGAACTTTTGAAAATTGACATTACAACTTTAACGCCGATTGAAGCTTTGAATATGTTGTACAAATTGCAGGCGGCGGCTAAGGCTGAAACCGGCAATATTTGACACTTCAAACTATTTTAATTATCATACAAACAATTTTTTTGAAAGGAAGTTTTAAAATGGCTGACAAAGAAAAAAAGCCTTCAATTTGGAGCAAGTACACTGACGAAGATAAAAAAAATCTTGAGGAACTTAACAAAAATTACATTGACTTTTTAAGCGTCTGCAAGACCGAGCGTGAAAGCGTCGAATTTGCGATTGAACAAGCTGAAAAATTCGGCTATAAAAATCTGCGCGAAGTTATTGCTAATCGTCAACGCCTCAACGCGGGCGATAAAGTTTATTATGCTTTTATGAATAAGTCGCTGGTAATGTTTCAAATCGGCAGTGAACCTATTCAAAACGGCTTAAAAATTTTGGGAGCGCACATTGACACTTGCCACCTTGACTTGAAACAAAATCCGCTTTACGAAGACGGCGGGCTTGCTTACCTTGACACTCACTATTACGGCGGAATTAAAAAATATCAATGGGTAACTTTGCCGCTTGCAATGCACGGCGTCGTTATCAAAAAAGACGGCACTACCATAAAAATTAATATCGGCGAAAATTCCGACGACCCCGTTTTTTGCGTTACAGATTTATTAATTCACCTCGCGCAGGAACAAATGAAGAAAGACGCCACAAAAGTTGTTGAGGGCGAAAATTTAGATATTCTTGTTGGAAATTACCCGCTTAAAGACGAAAAAGAAAAAGAATCAGTCAAAGAGGGCGTTTTAAAAATTCTCAAAGACAATTACAATATTGAGCCTGAAGATTTTATGTCAGCCGAATTGCAACTTGTACCGGCGGGCAGGGCGCGTGAACTCGGTATTGATAAAAGTATGGTTTTGGCTTACGGGCACGATGACAGGGTTTGCTCCTACACTTCGCTTGTTGCAATGTTGGAAATTGCCAATGAAAATCTTGACAAAACTGCTTGCTGTCTTTTGGTTGACAAGGAAGAAATTGGAAGTTACGGCGCAACAGGTATGCAGTCAAAGTTTTTTGAAAATGCACTTGCCGAAGTTATGAATGCTTGCGGGCAATATACAGAATTGGGAATGCGCCGCGCCTTGCAAAATTCTTTTATGTTAAGTTCGGACGTTTCCAGCGCGTTTGATGCACTGTACGCCGCTGCTTACGATAAGAAAAATGTTGCATATTTGGGAAAAGGTATGGTTTTCAACAAATTTACCGGCAGCCGCGGAAAATCCGGTGCAAGTGAAGCCAATGCTGAATTTGTCGGCAAACTGCGCGCTATTCTCGATAAAAATAATGTAGGTTACCAATTTTCAGAATTAGGCAAGGTCGACTTGGGCGGCGGCGGTACAATCGCTCATATTATGGCGGTTTACGGTATGGAAGTTATCGACAGCGGCGTTGCAGTTTTGTCAATGCATGCGCCTTGGGAAGCCGTCAGCAAAATTGACGTCTACGAAACTAAAAAGGGCTATGTTGCTTTTCTTAAGGAAATTTGATTTTAGGGTTCCAGGGATAAAGGGTCATAGGGGGCTAGGGAAAATTTTCAAGTCCCTATATCCCTATTTCCCTATATCCCTATATCCCTATATCCCTAAATTCTGCGAAGGGGAATTTTATGGAATTTCAAAATAAAAATATTCTCGTGATAGGCGCAGGTATAAGCGGCTTTGCAGCGGCGAAAATTGCAAAAAAATTCGGCGCAAATGTTACGCTTAGCGACGCCAAAAAAGAATCAGATTTAAAATATAATTTTGACGAAATGCGCAAATTGGGAATAAATTTAAAATTCGGCGCACAAACCGAAGAACTTTTAAGCGGCGTGGATTTAATAATTGTTTCGCCCGCTGTTCCCTTGCGTATTCCAATTTTACAATCTGCACTTCAAAAAAATATTCCGGTTATCAGCGAAGTTGAACTTGCGTACAATTTGGCGCAGTCTCCAATTTGCGCAATTACCGGCACCAACGGCAAAACTACCACTACAACTTTGCTGGGCTTGTTGCTTGAAACTGCTTACAAAAAAGTTGGCGTCGGCGGAAATATCGGCGTTGCACTTTCTGAAGTTGCACTTGAAACGGGCGCGGGCGGTTGTATTGCGGCTGAAATTTCAAGTTATCAAATGGAGGCTACAAATAATTTCAAGCCGCACGTTTCGGCGATTTTGAACATTACGCCCGACCACTTGAAACGCCACGGCAATATGAAAGTTTATCAAGAAATGAAAGAAAAAATTTTCGCGCAGGAAACCGCCGAAGATTTTTTGGTTTTAAATTACGATGACGAAATTGTCCGTGAAATTAAAAACCGCGCAAAATGCAAGGTTGTTTACTTCAGCCGCAAAAAAATTCTTGACAAAGGCGCGTACCTTGACGGCGATAAATTGGTTATAAATTACGGCGGCAAAATTTCAGAACTTTGCACGGTGGACGAACTCGGAATAAAGGGCTCTCACAACGTCGAGAATGCCCTCTGCGCGGCTTTAATGGCGTTTTTGGTAAATTGTACCGCAGAAAATATTGGACGCGTTTTAAGGGCTTTTACGGGCGTTGAGCACAGGATTGAATTTGTGCGCGAAATTGACGGCGTGAAATATTACAACGATTCAAAGGCAACCAATACAGATTCTGCGATTAAGGCGTTGGAAACTTTCAGCGGAAATATAATTTTAATTGCGGGCGGCGACGACAAACTTACAGATTTAACTGATTTTCTGCAGTTGGTTAAACAGCGCGTAGATTATTTAATTTTGGTAGGAGACGCGGCGGCGCGGTTTAAATCTGACGCACTGAAAAATAATTTCCCTGCCGATAAAATCCTTGAGGCGGGCTACTCAATGGAAAAAGCCGTTGAACTTGCCAAAAATATTGCAAAGGCTCCGCAAGTTGTTTTGTTAAGTCCAGCCTGCGCGAGTTTCGATATGTACGACGGATTCGAGCAGCGCGGCAAAGATTTTAAAAGGATTGTTAACTCGCTTTAACGAGGTGATTTTATGAAAATCGCTACTGATTCCAAATTTAAGGAAAATATTGAAGTTTATTTTGATATGTTGAAAAAACGGTAAAGAAATTACAGTTACTGATAAAAACGAGAAAAAATTTGGTAAGTTTACGTCGGAAACTGAATCTGCAAAAAAAATTAAATAAAGCTGAAGTTGACAGCGTCATAAAATCTTTGACAGGAATTATTAAAAATGACTATAATTTGGACGAAGAAAAAAAACTATTTGAGAGCAAAGTATGATTTTGAATAGAGTGAAATAAAATGAAAGGCTATTTATGTTTGGGCGCGGCGATTCTGCTTGAATTTTTCGGTACAACCTGCATGAAACTTTCAAACGGCTTTGAACATAAAATTTACACCGGCGGCACTTTAATTTGTTACACGGCTTGCTTTTACTTTTTGGCGTTGTCATTGAAAACGATTGATTTAAATATTGCATATGCAACTTGGGGCGGGCTCGGAATAATTTTAGCTGCCGCCGTTTCGTATTTCTTTTTTCAGGAAAATATTTCAACGCCGGGAATGATTGGAATTATTTTAATTGTGATTGGCGTTGTACTTTGTAATTTTTTTGGAGCTGGACATTAAATGAAAATAATTGTTTCAGGCGGCGGCACGGGCGGGCACATTTACCCCGCGCTGACTTTGATTGACGCCATAAAAAATAAATTGCCGGACGCCGAATTTTTGTACGTTGGAACGAAACAGGGGCTTGAATCTGATATTGTACCGAAGGCGGGAATTAATTTTACTGCGCTAAGTTTGGAGGGCGGCTTTGAACGTCATTTTACACTGGAAAATTTCAAGCGCGCCGCCGATGCAATTTTGAGCGTCAAACGCGCAAGAAAAATTGTAAAAGAATTTCAGCCAAATGTTGTAGTTGGTACGGGCGGCTATGTTTGCGGACCGGTTTTACTTGCCGCCGCGCTTATGAAAATTCCTACGCTGATTCAGGAGCAAAACGCCGTTGCAGGTATTACCAACAAAATTCTTTCAAAATTCGTTGACAAAATCGCCGTCGGCTCCGAACTTGCACTGAAAAATTTTCCCGCCGATAAAACCATTTACACCGGTAATCCCATTCGCTCCGAAGTTTTAACCGCCTTTCGTGAGGACGGCTTGAAAGAATTTAATTTTACTGAAGATAAGCCGGTAATTTTAATTTCGGGCGGCAGTCGCGGCGCACGCGCAATTAACAACGCAATGATCGACGTACTTTTGAACGCCAAAGACAACGCCCAATTTTTGCACGTTACCGGCAAGGGCGAATTTGATTCCGTTACTCAAAAGTTGAAAGACGGCGGCTTTAACTTTGACAATCCCAATATAAAAATTGTGCCGTACCTGTACAATATGCCTCAAGCAATGGCAATGGCTGACCTTGCAATTTTTCGCGCAGGAGCAACCGGCTTGGCGGAACTTACGGCGCGCGGCGTTCCTGCAATTTTAATTCCGTTTCCATACGCGGCTGAAAATCATCAAGAATTTAACGCACAAGCACTGGTAAAAGTCGGCGCGGCTCGTATGATTCTCAACAAAGATTTAAATTCTGAAATTTTGTCAAAAAACTTGAACGAACTTTTGGAAAATCCCGACGAATTAAAAAAAATGGCGGCGGCAAGTTTAAGTTTGGGAAGACCGCAAGCCGCGGCTGATATTGCAGATTTAATTTTGAGATTGGCAAAGTAGGAGGTGTTGCCTTTGATTTATGAAAAAGATTTGTGTACTTACGAAGAATTTAAAAATATGTCAATTAGAGAACGCCGATATTATCTCAATAAAGTATACGGTGATTCCTTAAGTCATAGGGTAATTGCTGTAATTAAAGAATTTTCATCAAATAAAATAGAATTTGAGATAAAATATTTCATCCTGCAGAATAATCTTCTTCAAGAATTTTACTTGTTTAAAGATAAATCTTTCTCAAGCTTTACTTCAAACAGTAATATTCTTATAGCTTCTTGCATTAAAAAAAATTTTTCTGTTGGTGATTCACTTGTTTGTGAAATTTATGCGGGTGATGTACATCCCGTGTCTTTTTTCGTATGCTCCAAAAAGCAAGCTAAAAGCATACTTGAAACTTACGAAAAAATTGGTATTTCATATAATCCCGATGAAATTTCCAAAGAAAATAATAAAAATTTCAATGATGATTCGACACTCGCTAACATTGATGTACAACTTCAAAAGAATATAGAGGAAAAAAATTCTGAAATTGAACTTTTAGAAAAACGCCTAAACGAATTAAAAAAACTTCAAGAAGACGCCGAAAATCAATATAAGGACAAGGTTCAAATTCAGGAACAAAAATTAACTGAAGAGTACAATCAAAAAAAATCTGAACTTCAAAATCTTATTTCCGGAATGGAAAATGAACGCAATGAATTAAAAGAAGATATTGAAGACTTAAACAGCAATATTGAAGATTTGAATAAGAAAATTCAACGTTTGAATAATGAACTTGAAGAAAAATCAAATGAACGTTACGAATTAGAAGAGTACATTGAAAATTTGAATCGTCAAAAAGATTCTTTGGAAGAAAAATTAAATATTTTGCGTGCGTACGGGATTAATTTTTTTGATAAAGAGCCTGCAGAAGAAATTGTAATTGAAGAAGAAACCGCTGATTTTGACGGCGTTATAGATTTTCTTTTTAATGGCGATTCTGCAAAAAAAATTTCTACTCAAAAAAAATCTGTCAAGCTTAGAAATTTTAACGACTTCGACGAAATGGCGGATTATTGGCAAAGTCATTTGAACACGGCGAAATATAATTTTTTGAAGTACGACAAAAGAATTTTGGAAAGTTTATATTTCGGCTTGCAAACAGATCAATTAATTTTGCTTATGGGAAATCCCGGCACAGGCAAAACAAGTTTGGTTAAAGCCTTTGCAAAGTCTTTCAATTTCGCCGACGCAAAAATTATTCCCGTTCAATCCAACTGGACTGATAAAAGCGATTTGCTCGGCTATTACAACCCGCTTGAAAAAAATTACGTTGCAACACCGTTTCTTGACGCGCTCATAAATTTTTCCCGGCAAGCTGAAAAAAATCCCGACAAGCTTTTTATAATTTGCCTTGACGAAATGAATTTGGCACACGTGGAATATTATTTTGCCGAATTTTTAAGTATTTTGCAAGATAACGATAACGCCGAAATTACTTTGTACAGTGAACAACTTCAACAAAATATTTTGTACGAATTGGAAAACGTCGGCTTTAAAATTGACGGCGATAAAATTTTCTATGAAGGTACGCCGCTTGAAAGGTTACGTTTGTTGGAGCGCAAATATTATTTTGAACTTCGACGCCTCGCGCAGATGCTGATAAATTATCCCGCAAAATTTAAAATTCCCAAAAATGTAAAGTTTTTCGGCACGCTGAATCAAGACGAAACAACTTTAGATATTAGCCCAAAAGTTTTGGATCGTTCGTACGTGATTAGGGTTGAAAAATTTTCTGACGCCGAAAAAATTCCTGTAGGTGACGAAACGCCATTGCAGTACAAGCCGCTTGAAGAATATACGTATCAATATGAACCACAAGAATTTGATGATATGAAAAAATATTTGATAAATTTAATGGAAGATTTAAAATTCGTTCATATTAGTTGTCGTGTAACTGATAAAATCCTTTGCAATGAACAAGTCTCAAATTGTACAAGAATTTTAGGTTCTTTGAGGATTCAAGATTTTATTATCGTGTCGTGCATTTTGCCTAAAGTTCGACTTGACGAAGAAAAATATGAAATTGACGCCGCGGCTGTCCAAAGTTTATTATTTTGGGGAAGTTGGGGCTGGGAAATTTGGCAAAGTATCAATTCGCCGGAAGAAAAAATTGCAGATTTTTGGAGGCGGTAATTTTTGGAACTTTTGATGACACTGATTAACGCCCAAGATTTTACGCCGCTTGCCGACAATGAATACACTGAAAATATTTTTCGTACAGATGAGCGCGGCTACTTTCAAACGCACATTTACTTTGGCAATTATATTCCGGCGTTCAGCTTTGAGGGCGCGGCAGAAAATTATTCATTGGAATTTGGCGCAGATAAGGATGGCAACCGCCAAAAATTTCAGCGTCATTTTAATTTCTATTACGATAAAAATTTGGGCTGGAATGTTGCCGGCTGGACTTACATTTTTGTTTTGAAAGACGGCGCAATTATCGAAACGCACAAACTTTTGACTTTGCCGGATATAAAAGAATGTGAGGCAATGATTAGGGAATTGCTTTCTATTCGGCGGGAACTTTTTCAGAAAAGCAACGAAAATAAATCCAGTTTGGCTGAAAATCTGCGCGAAAAAAATTGGGCGGAAATTTTACAAGCTTTGAATGAGCAGGCAGAGGAAATATTTCAGCTTATGAAAAATGTTAATGCTCGGCGGCGTTTTGGCTTGCAGAAATTTCAAACGCAAGTTACCGCGTCAAAGATTCACCGTTTCGATGAAAAAATTATTCGACAGTACGCCATTGCTCCAAACAGAAAAAAATATTTCGTGTCTGCCGAAAAAATTTCAATGAATATCTTTGAAAATCGCTTGTTGAAAAATAAAATCTTGCGGCTGAAAAATTTTGTCGAGCGTCAAAGTCAACAACAAAAAATTAACGCCGAAGCTTTACAACAAGATATTGTCGCGCAGATTAAGCACGTTGAAAATTTGAAGCCCCAAAATGACGACAATAAATCTTTGGCTGAAAATGCTTTAAAAAGTTTAAATTCGCAACTTCAAGCTAACAAAAAAAATCTTGCAGTTTCGCCGGATAAGATTTTGGAAATGCTGAATAAGTGCCTCGCCTTGCCGGTTTTTAACGGCGTCGAAAACAAAAATGAAAAATGGCGAATGACGCAAATTTTTACCAATGACGCCAATTATCGCAGGGCTTACCTCAAGCTGAAAGAGTTGGACGAAATTTTTGACTTTTCATTTGACGCCGACGAAAAATCTTTTCCCGCCGAAAAAATGTATCAAATTTACGAATGGTGGGTACTTGCAAAAATTATTGAATTTCTTGTTGTCAAGTTGCAATTCAAAATTGAAAATACTTCAGATAATCCCGCTGAAATTTTGCGCAAACTTTTTGGCAACCTTGAAAATATTCAAAAGGCAACAATCAGCTTGACGCACGAAAATTCTAAAATGGAAATGCAAATTTTTTATAACACCGAAATAAAAGATTCTCTGAAAAGCGGCAACTGTATTTTGCGCCCGGATTATCTTTTTAAAGTTAAATCTGAAGACACAGAAAAAATTTTTATTCTTGACGCCAAATATCGCAACTACAAGCTACAGGGGAATTTTTTTTGGCAAGAAAAAGATTTGCGCGGCGTTTGCTTTGAAAAATATATTCAAACAATTAAAAAGTACACCGGCAAAGAAATTTCAATGTCTTTTATTGTCCATTCCGACGGCACGCACAAAGATAAATTTTGGGGTAAGTACGTGGTCTACAATGGCGCGGAATTTTTAAAAAATTTTGCCGAAATTGACGGCGCACGTCAACAAATAGGCTCCTTTTATCTTTTGCCGCAAATTGACAACGAGTCTAATCAATCTGAAATAAATTTGTCATTGTTTTTCAAGATTATGTTTGAATATTTTATGGAAAAGTGGCAAATTTGCTGGGAATGCGGCTCAAACAAAGTTGACTGTACAGAAATTCCTTTGAATAAATTTTCAAAATTTCACATTCGCTGCCAAAATTGCGGGGCGTTTTGGGTCAACAATTACTGTAGTGAGTGCGCCAAAAAAAATTCCCGTATCGCTTTAATAAAGCACGCCGTCAATTATCACAACGAAAAAGCCGGTACTTGGTATGTTCGCTGTCCAAAGTGCGGGGAGTAATTTTAATGGAAAGGTACTATTTGGCAACTCTGAACGCCGTTAATTTAATTGGCAGTAAAACTTTGCAAAAGTTGGTTGAAAAATTCGGCAGTGCAGAAAATATTTGGCGGGCGGAAATTTCAAAACTTGCAGAGGCGGGATTTAATCAAAAAATTATCGACAATCTTACGGAATTTCGCAGTAAACACCCGGACGCCGTAGAAAAACTTGTTGAATTTTGTTATAAAAAAAATGTAAAAATCTGCACAACTTCAGACGAAAATTACCCGCCAATTTTAAAGCAAACTTCAGCCGAGCCGATAATTTTTTACTACCGCGGCGAAATAATTCCCAACGCCGAAAGAATAGCGATAGTCGGCACTCGTGAGGCTACACCTTACGGCGAACAAGTTACCAAAATTCTTGGCGCGGAATTGGCGGCGGCAGGTTTAACCATTGTTAGCGGCGCGGCTAAAGGGATTGATACTTTCGCACATGAAGCGGCTTTGAAAAACGGGCGAACGGTTGCAGTTTTGGGCTACGGAATAAATAAAATTCCCTCTGAAAAGCGAAAATTTTTTGAAGAAATAGTTGCAAAAGGCGGCGTCATTATGACAGAATTTCCGCCGAATTTTGACGGCAACACCGGAACTTTTCCTGCGCGAAACAGAATCATTGCCGGACTTTCGCGCGGCGTTATTGTGGTTGAGGCGGGCGAAAAGTCGGGTGCGTTAATTACTGCCGGGCGTGCGGCTGATTTTTCGCGTGATGTTTTTGTTGTACCGCACAGTATTTTTTCTCCAAAAAGCGCGGGCTGTCATAATTTAATACGTGACGGAGCAATTTTGATTAAGGGCGCGGAAGATGTTTTGGAAGAGTACAATTTTGAAAATAAAAAAATCGCCCCCAAAATTGAGAGCGAAGAAAAAATTGTACCTGCGCCAAAAATTGAACTTGCGGGCAATGAAAAAATTGTTTATGACGCAATACCGCAGGAAGATTTTATAACTTTGGACGAAATTTTAAATAATGTGGAGGAAGTTTCGCCGGCTGAAATTTCTGAAATAATTGTGCAGTTGGAATTGAAAAATCTAATTTTTGAAGATGACGGCAGGTACTCAAAAAAATTTTAAACGCTTAAATCTGAAAAAATTACCGGCAAGTTTGAATTAAGTATTTCAAAAATTTTCAGCGCAATTTGGCGCATTTGCGGGTGGGCGCGTTTCGACATTCTAAGCTTTAAAAAGTGTCGCCATTCGCGCAAATTTGCAGTCATAAAAATTTCGGTTTTCAAAGAATTTGGCAAAATGGAGCGTGCTTGTTCGGGGCGTGCTCCATTTTTTCGCATTGCCAAATAATTTTGCTCGATAACTTCCAAAGTTTGACGCCACAACAAAAAATTTTCGTCGTCGCCATTCCAAAAACACGGCTTGATAAAAGTTAATTCGCCGCCGAATTTATCGCCGCTGTAATCACAATATCTTGAACTTTCTTGAGAATAAGACGCCAAGCGATGGCGTACAAGTTCATGAGTTACGCCGCGGTCGCAAATGATTTTAAAAGTTATGCTGACGTGTTCAATTACTGATTCGTGTCCGCTTTTTATAATGTTTGCAATAAATTTTTCGGCTGAAGTATCAGAAATATTTGATTCAGATTTGTAACAAACTCTGCCGGCGCGTTCAATGTGTTTCATAATTTCCGCCGCGTTTAAATCCTGCGCGAGTTCGACTGTCGGCTCAATTATTTTCAAATTAATTTCTCCTCACTTTTTGTAAACTTGATTATCTTTGATAGTAAAACCGTTGGCGGTTAAAACTTTTTGCGAAGAAGTACTTTTGCCGAAAATTTTTAGTTCCCGCAACATATTTACAAAAGTTGAAAGCGGTATCCCCTCGACGAACGGCACTTTGTGAACGGCGTTATTATGGGCGATTGACACGAATTTTAATTTATCTTCGTGCTTGCGAATATATTCAAGGGCGGGCGGCGGGATTTTTTTTAAGTAATTTTCAATTTCGCCAACAATTTTTTCTTCGCTGTGAAAGTAAATTTTATCTTCGCGCAGGTCCAAAAAACTGTCGGCGATAATTTTTTTTACTTCATCGGCGTTATCCGAAATTGCGTAACCTTTCAAAAGTCTTGAAAACATTTTTAGCGAAATACCGTTGACGAAGGGAATTTCTTGCAAATTGCCGTTGCACTTTATGAAAATATTTTTAGTTTCGGCGGCGTGCGCAGTAAAATAATTGATAACATCGTTGAAAGGATTTTTGGGCGGCGCAGGCGGCTTTATTTCGGCTTGTACGGGCTTTTCGGCGGGCTTTGCAGGTTTTATATCATTGTCAAGGAAAACCGCGTTATTTTCGATTTTAAGCGGGCTCTCGTCGATAATTTGAGTAAGTGCCTTGCCGTTCGGAATAATTTTCAGCTGCATTAAAATATTTGTAAGCGTCGAAAAATTTACACCTTCGATAAAAGGAATTTCAAGCGATTTCCCGCAATACCAAACTGAAATAAATTGAATATCCGCCTCATTTTTTGTCAGAAAATCTTGCACGAATTGCGGCAGATTTTTTTTGCGCAGTTCCTTAACTTTGTTTACATTTGGATTTGGTGAAACAATTTCCACGGGCTCGGCAACACCTTTCTTTTTTTCGGCGTCAGGAATTTCAACTGCCAAATTTTTAAAATCGACAAGCTCAATAAAATCCGGGTTAATTCGTAAATCGTACAGCAGGGCTTTTAAATTTTTGTGCCCGCTGCCGTCTGAAACCAAAATAACTTTTCGCTGCTTGTCTGTAACAAGTTTAATTGCGGCCAAAAAATCCCTGTCGCTTGAAACTATAATTATCACGTCAACCGCGGGCTTTTCAAAGATAGTTTTTGCAATTTCGGTACAAAGCCACGTATCGGCGGAATTTTTGCCGTAGAAACAATTTTTAATGTGGTAACGGTTGCCGGATTCAAGATATTTGTTTGAAATGTTGGTTTCGTTGCCAATTATTTCAACCTGTTCAACAAAATATTCAAAGCTGAATTTTTCAATCGCCTTAAATCCAATTTCCGGCTTGACGTTTTCGGCGTCAATAAAAATATGTGCGCTCAATGAATTTTCCTCAATGTTTTTATTTTGATTGTACCACATTACTTAAAATATTCAAACAACGCCATTACAAAATATGTAAAACCCGCGGCGATTAAAGGACCGACCGCAATACCTTTGAAAAAAAATACGCCCGCCATTGTTCCAACGATTAACGCGGGAATGACATTTGGATTTTCCTGCATTAAGGGAACGCCTAAGCCGCCGCTAATTGCCGCCAAAAGTCCGGCGATAACTGCCACAATTCCAATCGGCGTTTTGAAGGAATTTATTATTGTTGAAATTGTAACAGTGCCGTTTGCTATCGGTACCAAAATTGCCGCCGTCAAAATTATTATCCCAAAATTTAAGCCGTGACTGCCGAAATAATTCAGCATTTCCGAAGTACCAAAAAATTTTATCGCCAAAACAATTAACGCCGCGTAAACTACCGTCATATTGTGACCAATGACGCCCAAAATTAAAACCGCGCCGAGTGTCAAATATTCGCTCATAAATTTCGCCTACAAAATTCTGATAAGATTTTCAACCGTTGCAGAAATATTTTGTTCAGCGGTTGATTTTTGCATTGCACTTTCTAAAGTCATCGGCTCGCGCAGGATTGAAAAAGCCGCGTCAATTTCTGAACTTGAAAAATTTTTGACACTGCCGCCTATCGCCACGACTTTTATTTTTGGATTTAAACTTTTGGCAAGTTTCGCAACGCCCGCGGGAGCTTTTCCCTGCAAAGTTTGATTGTCGATTGAGCCTTCACCCGTTATCAAAATATCTGCGTCGCGCAGGTCGTCAGAAATTTTTAATGTATCCAAAACTAAATCAACGCCCGGTACAAGTTCGCCGCGTAGAAATGTTCTGAAGGCAAAACCTAAGCCGCCAGCCGCGCCGTCGCCTTCAACAGATTTTTTTTCAATGTTGAGAGTTTGCAAAGTCATTTCAGCAAAATTTTTAATCCAATCGTCCATCTGCGCGACAATTTTTTCATCCGCGCCTTTTTGTGGACCGTAGACAGCCGAACAACCGTTTTCACCTGTCAAAGGATTTTTGACATCGCAGGCAATTCTAAATTTGCAGTCAAAAATTTCAGCCGGCACTTTATCACTTTCAATTTTTCGAGCGCGCGCCAAATCCCGCCCAAAAATTCCGCTGCCAAAATTAAATCCCAACGCCGTCAACATTCCGAGCCCGCAGTCATTGGTTGCACTGCCGCCAATTCCAATTATAAAATTTCGGCAACCGTCTTTGACAGCGTGCAAAATCATTTCACCGACGCCAAAAGTTGTAGTGCGCAGGGGATTTCTCAAATTTGTTGGAACTTGCGAAAGACCCGCCGCGCTTGCCATTTCGATTATCGCCAAGTCTCCAATTTCGCCAAATTCGGCAGCAATTCTTTTGCCGAGTGCGCCGCTGATTTTCACGCTTTTAATTTTGCCGCCGAGTCCTTCGGTTAAAGTTTTGCAAGTACCTTCGCCGCCGTCCGCCAATGGATAAATTTTCACTTCAGCAGCGGGCGCGGCTTTTTTTATTCCAATTTCAGCCGCCTTGCCCGCCTCCAAACTTGTTAAACTGCCTTTGAAACTGTCAATCGCCACTATTATTTTCACGGCGTCAACCTCCTTTACTTTATGAATTTTTTCTGATATACTGCAACCGCTATGAATAAAATTAAAAATCAGCGCGGCTTTGCCGTTTTGGAAATTATTTTGATTGTTGGGGTAATTGCGATTTTCTCAAGCGTTGCTCTGCCCAAAATGAAAATTACCCTTGACAAAGTTGCTTTAAATTACGAAATGAAACATTTGTACAGCGAATTAAATTTGGTGCGTTCAATCGGTAAATCTTCCACTTTCAACGGCGGGATTTTTCCAACTATGCAAGACGCCGGACACAAAGTCGAAATTTGGCTTTACAGTAAAAATTATTCAAATGAATCTGCGCGAAATCGTTATCAGATTATGCGCACTTCTTTAACTTCGACGCCTTACTACCGCCACAATTTAACAAATGGAATTAATCTTGAATTTTCCGGCGGCTATTATTTGAAAGAAATTGATTTTAGCAATTTGGGCGACTCTCAAAAATTTACTTTGATTTCAAAATTTGGCGATAAAGCCTACGTTAAAATTGACAGTCTTGGACGCGTTCGCGGTACTTACAATGAAGAATAATCAGCGCGGCTTTATGTTTTTGAGTGCGATTTTTTTAACGCTGATAGTTTCATTTATTGCGCTGATAACTTTAAACGCCAAATACAAAGTTCAGCAAAGAAATTCCACGCTGTATCTTACGGCGATAAATCTTGCGAACGAACAATTTGCATTTATCGAAGGCGACGCGGGCGATATACCGACTGAAGATAAAAAAAGTTACAACGGTATGAGCGAAAGTTCCGAGCCGATTGAATTTAAAATTTCCACTTCAAGAAACGGCAACCGATTTACTGTAAAAGTTGAATGGACTGTCAACGGCGAAACTGAAACTTTTGAATCTACCAAAACAATATATCAGACTGGCGGGCAAAATTCAAATGAAAATTAAACTGAATGAGCGCGGCTTCATTTTGGCAGAATTTTTAATTGCACTGCCGCTTTTAATTTTGCTGTTGTACGCGCTTGTTACTTTGATAATTCAAACTTCAAAAATTGCGCGTGAACAAGTTGCAGATTATGTTTTGGAAACAGAAGCGCAGGAAGTCCTAGACAGAATCACTGCCGACGCCCGCACTGCTTATTCAGTCAAAATAGAACCGGCAACCAGTCTTATTGACGCGGAAAATTTAATTTTAAAATGTCATAATAAAAGCGATAAATCAACTACGCTTACAGATAATCTTGAAAAAAGAGTTTACGCCGTGTATTCGGCGAATGGTAAACCTTTTCATGTTTATGAAGTGCGGCAAAACGAAATCTTCAGAAATCCAATTACCGGCGGCAATTCTTACGGCGATACAATCGTTAGGCAGTTGAAATATTATTTCGTTCCGGAGAAAAAAGTTTTACATATAACTTTGGAAATGGAAAGCGATGTTACCAAGCAAAAAGTTAAATTTACCACTGCGGTTTATATGCCCGGTTATCAATCTGAATGAACGCGGCTTTTTTACAATCGTTGGCGTTTGTCTACTTTTAGTTTCTGCAATTTTTATCAAGGGGATTCAAGAATTTGAGGCGAATTACTCCCGCGGCGTTACGAATTTTCAAGCTGAACACCAACTGCAAAATCTTGCTGAAACTTACTTGATTGAAAATATCCCAAATATTTCTCCGGAAAAAACCTACAAGTTTTCAGAAAAAATTGGTACTTACGGCAAATTAAAAAATGTTGAAGTTGTAGTTTGGGCGCAATGGCAAGAAAATATTCCTATGAAAGACGGCGAAATTACTTTGCGTGAGGGTTCCGGCACAATTTTAGTTAGTGTTGCAAGTTGTGACAGTCTTTTTGTTGCAGGGAAAATTTATCGCCGCGCTTTTGCTTACATTTTGGATAATGACCCTGAAACTGAAATTGATGAATCTGCAACGATTTATTTTGTGAATCAGTTGCCTGACAAATAATTTTTTTCAAAGGAGGCGAGTTAATGGATTCGCAAGCAGATAATGAAACTTTTGACGCGGCGCAAGTCGATTTAAATAAATTGGTTGAACTGATTAACGAAATTTTTGACAAGCAAGAAAGAAATTCTCGGCTGTTAAATCAAGTCCTGCGCGAAAATGTCAACTTTCAAAATCAAGTGCGGCAGGGAATGTACAACGAAATTGAAGAAATGAAAAAGCAACAACGCGGCGAACAATTCACGCCGATTTTAAAATCTTTGGCGGCAATTTGCGTGGAATATCGCACGGTTTTAAGCGATGAATCACTTTCTTCAAATACGCGCCGCACTTTGCAACTTATGTTTGAAGAAATGGAAGATATTTTGGCTGAATACGGCGCAGAAATTTTTAATTCAAAAGTTGGAGAGCCGCGCCGCCCACTGCTTACCAAAATTATTAATACAATTTCCACCAACAACAAGGAAAGTCATAACACCATTGCTAAAAGCCGTCGCGCAGGAGTCGTGCGCAACGGACGCCCACTTTACCGTGAATTTGTCGACGTTTTTGTATACGACCCAACTTTTGAAAATAAATCTGAAGATTAATCAAATGAAAAAAATAAAGACGCGGCGTCCACGGATGGACGCCGACGCGTTGTGAATCGCGTGATGCGATTCAACGCGGTAGAAAAGCACTTTTCTTTGGTACTTTCTTTTTTGCTTTGGAAAAAGAAAGTACATAAAAAAATTAAAAAATTTTAAATCAGTAAAAAATTTGGAGGAGAATTTTTTAAATGAGTACTTACGGAATAGACCTTGGAACAACATATTCTTGCATAGCGCGCCTCGATTCAAACGGCAACCCCGAAGTTATCCGCAATAACGAAGATGATTCAAATATGGTTGCCTCGGTAGTTTTTTTTGAAAATGAAAATAACGTTGTAGTTGGACAAGCCGCCAAAGAAAATATCGAAACTGACGGCGACCGCGTTGTACAATTCGTCAAGCGTGAAATTGGCAAACGTGATACCCGCACTTACGAATTTGACGGCAAAACTTATACACCGGTTGAAATCAGCGCGTTAATTTTGACACGCTTAAAAAATCTTGTCGAGGCGCAAGGCAACACCATTGAAGACGTTGTTATAACTGTTCCCGCGTATTTCGGACTGGAGGAACGCTCCGCCACAAAACAAGCCGGCGAACTTGCAGGCTTGCACGTTTTAAGCTTGATTAATGAACCTACCGCGGCGGCTTTAAGTTATTGCGCCCGCCAATTTCAAGAAGACCGTACAATTTTAGTTTATGATTTGGGCGGCGGCACTTTCGACGTTACACTTGTTAAAATGTCAATGACGCGCAATGAAGCCGGTAAAGACGTGCAAAAAATTAACGTGCTTGCAACCGGCGGCGATGATAAATTGGGCGGTAAAGATTGGGACGATAAACTTTTTGAATATATTCTTAATGCTTGCTGCGAAGAAAACGGCTTGACGCCACGAGAAATTGAAGCTGAAACCCGCCAAGATATCCGCAGTAAAGTTGAAGAGGCTAAACGCAAACTTAGTAAAAAACAATCCGCCAAAGTTCGTATCGACGTAAACGGCTCCCGCACTGAAATTACAATCAAGCGTTCAGATTTTGAAAGTATGACTGCTGATAAAGTCGCGCAGACTATGAATTTTGTTGAATCAACTTTACAAAAAGTTCCGGGCGTCGAAGTCGATACAGTTTTACTTGTCGGCGGCTCCACTTATATGCCTATGATTAAAAACGCAGTTGAAGAAAAATTTCCCGGTAAAGTTCAACAACACGACCCCGATCAAGCCGTTGCAAAAGGCGCGGCAATTTATGCAAGTATGCTTGTTGTTGAGGAAGGCACAATTTCAACTGGCGAAACTTCAGAAAATAATTCTTCAGAAAAAAATCCGCACGCCGAACAACTTACCGCCAAATTTGCCGTTGAAGATCAAACGCCCCGCTCTTTCGGTCCCGGCGTTATGGATACCAAAGGCAGTAAACATAAATACGTTTTGGAAAATTTTATTAAAATTGGCGAAAAAATGCCCGCGGTTTTCAGCAAAACTTATTACCCGCTTGAAGATAATCAAGAACGCGTAAGACTGCGCGCCTTTGAAAATATGTCAACTGAAGATACTTTAATTCCCTGCGTCGATGAAGACGGCAACCCGCAAGCTACAGATCCCGCCAACAATGTAAAACTTTTGGGCGAATTGGTTGTAAATTTGCCGCCGGAAACTGCGCGAAATACTCCTATCAAAGTTACTTTCAAAGTTGACGCAAGCGGCGTACACGTCGAGGCAGTCAACACCAAAACTAATGAAATTTTTGAAACTTTCCTGCGCACTGAATCAGATATTGACGTTGACAACAGCGCAGTACATCAACTTAGAATTTCCGCAGATTAAAAAATTTTTCCCGCCCTAAACAGGGCTTTTTTTATTAGAAAAATTGAAAATCCTTTCCTATTCCCTAAGCTGAAAAAAAATGCTATAATGCAAAAACTTAGGAGAGGATTTTTTTGGCTAATAAAAATATTTTTGAAATGCTCGGCTTGGAATTTGACCCGCCGGACAATCTGAAAAAAATTCGTGCGGCTTACGAAAATTGGGAAAAACGCCTGAACGCCGAATTAAATACCACAGTCGACCCCAACCGCGCCGAAGAAATTAAAGCTGAATTGGCGATGGACAATTATATTTTGCAGACAATAGAAAATGCGCGGCTGCGTCAACGCGAGGCTGAATCTTTGAAACAAAAACGCGTTGAAGAGTTGCGCCTTTATATTGACATTCAGCGCGGCGATATTTCCGGCACTTTGCAAGTCAACACTTCCCAAATTAAACAGATTAAAGACAAACTCAAACTTAGCACGGCAACCATCGAGGCAACTTACCGCGAGCAGGGCTTTGAAGTTAAACCTATCAAAACTGAAAAATCTGTCACAACAATTTTGAACGGCTACTTTATTGCTGATTCTGTTATGGCTGAATTGCGAAAAAATTTTGCCGATTTTCAAACAGTTCCCGACGAAAAAAATTATCCTTGGTCTGCAAACGTTTCAAATTTTTATGAATTGGCTTACTACCTTGAAAAGCAAATTGAACCTTCGCCGGATTTTTACAAGCGGCGTGATACTGACGAACTGCGCGAAATTTTTAAAAACGAAGCAAAAAAAGTTTCCGCGCCTATTCCCGCGTGGCGTTCAATTAAAGCACTCCTAAACCTTGCACAAACTCAAATTTTTAATTCAGATGACAACCGCTTTAAGTACGAACATTCTTTGAAAATCGAAGGGCTTTATGATTTTTTCAACAAGTTAAAAGCCGCGCCGGAAATTTTCAAGCGTGATAAATTTTTCGCCGATAACTGCATAAATCGAATACGCCGCCAATTTCCAAATTTGCTGAATTACGAACTTAGCGCGGCACTTTACAATAAAGCCGTTGGTTTAACCAAAGACCCTTACGAGTCGGTTAATGACGTTTACGAAAATTTTTTCAGTTTGACTTGTACGAATTGCGGCGCGTTTGAAAGTTTTCGTACCCGCGAGGAAGCCGAGCGTTCAACTTGCCGAGTTTGCGGCGAAAATTTTTATGTTGAGTGTCCAAAGTGCGGCAAGCGTATGCCTTCCTACGCTGACCATTGTACAAATTGCGATTTTTCTTTCAGTGAATTGCGCCGTTACGGTTATTACCTTGATCACGCAAACGCAATGCTTGATTTAATTGAGCGCAACGCAAAATCTTTTGAAGGCAGCAGCGATAAAATTTTGGCGGGCGTTGTTGATAATTTGGCAAAGGCAAAAATAGTTAAGCCGGAATCTCCCGACCTTACAAAAATTGAATGGCGTATGAATAAAATTGCAGCCGAATTTAAAAAGCGCGAGCTTGTACGTTGGGCGGAGGCGAAACTTCCTTCACTTAGCACGCACCCCGATACTGCCGTTAGTGATTGTATGGAAATTTTGCGCCGTATCAAAGATTATAAACCCGCGCTTGACAGATTAAGATTGATTAAGCCGAAAAAACCTTTAAGCCTTAGCGCGGTTATCCTTGAAAGTGAATCCAAAAATACTTTGGCGGCAAATTCCATTGTTCAAAAAATTTCTATCAAGTCAAAGTCAACAAGCGTTGCCTCGACAAGTTCAAATTTAGTTTGTAAATTGCATTGGCAACCCGACAGCGATTTGGGCGTTTTTTATACACTTGTTCGCAAAACTGACGGCATACCGAAAAATTATCACGACGGCGAAATTATCGTTGAAAAAACCGAACAGATAGAATTTGAAGACGGCAATATTCACCCCGGCGTTTTGTACGGCTACGCGGTTTTTGCGGCGCGGCTGGGCTCCGTTTCAGAACCTGCAACTTGCAAAATTGTACATTACAGCGACATTGCCGCCAATAAATTAATCGCCAAAACTGAAGACGGGCATTGTAAATTTATGTGGCAGTTGCCTTCTGATAATTGCTTGGGCGTGCGAATTTTGCGCGCTGACAGCGAAGGAAATAATGTTATCGTTGCAGATTGTGTTGAATCGCCCTTTGTTGACAGGCTTGTAAAAAATCGCAAGCAGTATCAGTATCGTTTGCAGTGCGTTTATTATTCGGCGGAAGATACGGTTACCAACTTGCAACAATTTTTGGCTGAAGTCAACAAGGAAAATTTTAACAAAGTTTGGAAAACTGAACGCTCTCTGAAGTACAGCGACGGCGTAACGGTAAATTTGTTGCCGGAATTGCCGCCACGCCCCGTGAAAAATCTGGAGCACAAAGTTTTTGAGGAGCGCGTTAAATTTACTTGGCAGTCAACCGGCGATTTTGAAATTTGGTTTAAAGAAATTGTTGACGATAAAAAAATTTCAGTTCCCGCGGGAGAAATTTTTGACTTAAATAAAATTGACGAACTTTTGGGAAACGGCGTTGTAATGAAGCGCGCCGAATGTTCAGATTTATTTTGTGAATTTGCGTTGACTGCCGATTTAATGAAAATTGCCGTTATCAGTGCAACGCGGGAGTTTGGAGTTGTCGGGGAAATTTTGACTGTAACAAACGCCGAGCCCTGCGAAATTGACAAGGATAAAACTCAAATTATTGCCAACGATTTAAAATTAGTTTTGCAAAAGTTGCCGCCAAATGTCTATATGATTCATTACAAAGTTAAAACTAATGAAGCTGATGAAGTTTACGCAACGGTTGAGGACGCCAAGACGCGGCAAATGAATAGGATTTACGCCTCAAAATATATGCAAGATAATTCGATAACTCAAACGCACTTACCGCACAGGGAATTATTTATTACGGTTATTGCCGAATACAAATTAAAAGGCGGCTCAACGGTTTATTCCGAACCAAGCACTTTGACTTTGGATAATCGCCCGCGCTCCGAAATTTCTTATTATCTTGAATGGGGAAAAAGTTTTGGGCTTTTCACGACGAAGGCGCAGGCTAAAAATTGCAAGCTGATGATTGAAAGTAAAGCCGAATACACGCCGAAATTATATTTGGCTTGCAGGAAAGACGGCTTGACGAATATAAATCTGAAAGATTCTTTGACGCGGATTTTGGCTGAAGTTCCGGAATATAAAAACGGTTTACCGAACGGACATATTGAAATTTCACTGCCGGACGAAATTTGGGACGAAGTTTTACCCGGCGCGATTGTAAAATTAATGACTGCGCCCGACGACGAACGCCATTTTTAATTCAAAATTTTAAAACCTGAAAGTGTCATTGTACCAAAGAAATAATTTAATAAAAAAAATAGCCGCTCAAATTGGGCGGCTTTTTAGATTATCATTATATTTAATGCAATTATTTTTTCTGTTTTAATGTACTTTTAAAACCAATCTGCTATAATAACGGCGTTAAACTTGAAAGGAGAATTTGTTATGGGAAGAATAGCCGTTGAAATCGTGCCGCACAGTGAAGAAGGACTCCTGCGCGACGTTGAAATTTTAAAAAAATATTCGCAGGTAGACTGCGTAAACATTCCGGATATAATGCGCTGCGAAATTCGCCCGTGGGAAGCGGCAAAAATTACACAGCCGAAACTTCAAACAATCCCGCACGTCCGCGCAATGGATATTGACTTGTCTAAGCCGCTGCCAATGAAAGAAACTTTTGAGAAATTTAATATCACTGAAGTTTTGGTAATTGCGGGCGACCCGCCGCAGGATATGCTCCGCACTGTTTACCCGACCGAGTCAATCGACGTGATAAGAAAATTTCGTGAGGAATTGCCGGGCGTAAAAGTTTACGCGGGAATTGACCAGTACCGCGGCAGTATTCGTGAGGAACTTTACAAAGTTGAAAGAAAAATGCAAGCGGGCGCGGCAGGGCTTTTTACTCAACCGTTTTTTGATATGCGCTTTTTGGAAATGTACGCAGATTTACTGGACGGTATCGACGTTTACTGGGGAGTTTCGCCGGTTTTAAGCGCGCGCTCGAAAGGTTATTGGGAGCGCAAAGATAAAGCCGTTTTCCCGAAAGATTTTCAGCCGACAATGAATTGGAATGTTGAATTTTCGCACAAAGTTATAGATTTTATTTCAAATACAAACGGCGGCTTGTACTTTATGCCGATTACTATTGACATTGCCGATTTTTTGCCGCAAATTTTCTAAAATCGATTTTAAGGCGTGTCAAAATTTATTTTAATATAAATCCTTGTGCAAGTTGCTGAAAACGTGTTACGGGCGATTCTGGAGCGCGTACGGGGCTTTATTTTCAAGAGAGGTGAAAAATATGAAACTGCTAAAAATTTTGCTGCTGGTTTTAATGCTGCTGATTTTCCCCGCCAAAACTTTTGCAGATATGCCGGATATAAGCGCGGGCGAAACTTATTTTGACGTTATCAAAGGCTACTATGTTTTAAAGGATAATGTTCACGTTGCGATTAACAACCACGGACACAAGGCAACCATTACCGCAAATGAAGCCAAAGTTAATGTGCTGACTCAAAAATGTTGGGCTGAAGGCAAGGTCAATCTTACGCACGATAACGAAACTTTCAGCTGCGACAGTGCCTATTTGCAATGGAAAACCAAAACCGCTGAAGTTGTCGGCAATGTAAAATTCAACAGCAAAAAAATCATCAGCATAACTTCGGAAACTGCGATTTTCAACTGGGGCGAAAAAATTGTTGACTTTTACGGCAATGTTAAAGTTAAAGCCGAAAAAAATTTGAAACTCGAAGACGGCTTGAAAGTTGGAAAGAAAATTTATTCGCACGTTCGCTACAACGTCATTGAAAATAAAATTCTCCAACTTGAAGAAATTGCTGACGCGCCGAATATCGAAATTCCTAACCCTGATAACGATAGTGAGTGAAATTTAATGACAGAATACATTGGGGCGCAGGGCGTCCTTGACAAAAAGAAAAAATTTATTATGCCGTGTCTCGGTCATTTTTATTTTAACCCGCCGCAATTCGTACGCGGCGAAATGCAATACCTTTTCGACAGCACCGGCAAAAAATATCTTGATATGTACGCGGGCGTTTCGGTTATAAATTGCGGGCACTGCAACCCTTTTATCACTGAAAAAATTATCGCGCAGATTAAAAATCTTCAGCACGTCTGCAACATTTACCTTACCGAAAATTTTGTAAACCTTGCCGAAAAACTAGCCGAAATTACGCCCGGCAAATTGCAAAAATCTTTTTTCTGCTCCACCGGTACAGAAGCCAATGAAGGCTCTTTACTTTTGGCGTCGATTTATACAAAAAGTTCAGAATTTATCGCCCTTCAAAACGGCTTGCACGGGCGCACAAAACTTACAATGAGTTTAACCGGTATTGGAATGTGGCGCACAGATCCAAATCCCGTTGGCGGTATAAATTTTGCGCCGAATCCTTACTGTTACCGCTGCCCGCTCGGTAAAAAATATCCCGAATGCGACTTGGAATGTGCCAACAAAATTGAAACGATTATCAAAACTGCAACCAGCGGAAAACCTGCCGCGTTAATCGCCGAGCCTATTCAAGGCAACGCGGGAATTGTTGTACCGCCGAAAAATTATTTTAAGCGCGTCAAGGAAATTCTGAAAAATTACGGCGCGTTATTGATTGATGACGAAGTACAAACGGGATTTGCGCGTACCGGCAAAATGTTTGCGATTGAAAATTTTGAAGTGGAGCCGGATATTATGAGCGTTGCAAAGGCGTTGGGCAACGGGCAACCTATCAGCGCGTTTATTTCAACCGCCGAAATTGCAGACACTTATACACGCCCGGGCGCGTCAACTCTGGGCGGTAATCCTGTTTCTTCGACGGCGGGGCTTGCAGTTTTAGATTATATTGCTGAAAAAAATTTAGCCGAAAATGCAAAAGTGCGCGGCGAGCAACTTAAAAGCGGCTTAAAAAATCTGCAGAAAAAATATCCTATAATTGGCGACGTGCGCGGGATTGGCTTAATGATTGGCGCAGAATTTGTGCACGCGGATAAATCGCCCGCACCTCAAGAGCTTGATAAAGTTTTGGAAATTTTGAAGGACAACGGCTTTATCATTGGCAAGGGCGGCGTTGGTAGAAATGTAATGGCGTTTCAGCCGCCGCTTGTCATTACCAAAGAAAATGTTGACGACGTTTTGAACGCGCTGGACTTAGCCTTGAGCAAAATATAAAAAAAATTTTGAATTTGTGGAGCAAGCAGGGAGAATTTTTTTAAGGGGTCTTTATCATTGGAAACATTTAGCATAGGAGTTTCAATCGTCGGCTTAATGTTGGCGGCGTATCGTGTCTGGTCGATAATTTTAATCGCGCCAATTTTTGCGATTGTACCGGCAATTTTAAACGAATTTGACATAATGCCGACTTATACCGAATTGTACATGACGCGGCTTGCAGAGTACACAAAAACTTATTACCCTGTATTTTTATTTGGCGCGGTTTTTGCAAGATTAATGGAAAAAGGCGGCTTGGCTTCAGCTATTGCCGGAAAAATTATGGAATTTTTGGGCGAACAACGCGCGGTACTTGCGGTAATTTTGGGTTGCGCGGCGTTGACTTACGGCGGCTTGAGTGTTTTTGTAGTTGCGTTTGTAATGTACCCGTTCGGCGCGGAAATTTTCCGAAAAGCTGACATTCCAAAAAAATTACTGCCGGCTACAATGTGGATGGGGATTTTTTCGTTTGCAATGGTTGCACTGCCGGGCACTCCGCAAATTCAAAATATTATTCCTTCGTCGTACTTCGGCACTTCGACTTGGGCGGGTGTTGGAATTGGTTTATTTGCCACGCTTTTATATTTGGGCGCGAGTATGGGCTGGTTGACATTCCGCGCAAAATCCCTGCAGTCAAAGGGCGAAGGTTACGGCGGCGAAGTCGCGCAGAAACAGCAGAAAGACAGAACTTTACCGAAATGGCAATTTGCGTTAATCCCACTTTTAATGGTTATCGTGATAAATATAATTTTGAGCAACCCGTTCAATTTTGAATTTGGTTTTCACTGGAATGAATCAAGCCTTGAAAATTTTTTGCCGTTCAAATTAACTTTATTGGCGGCGAGTGTCAGCAAAGTTAAAGCAATTTGGTCAATCAGCGTTGCGTTAATTTTGAGCAGTATAGCGGCGGCGTACATTGGGCGCAGGCGTTTTATTTCGCACAGGGAAAATTTTTTGGAGACGATAAACTTTGGCGCGGCGTCAAGTTGCGCGGCTGTTTTAAATGTTGCTTCGGGATTTGCATTTGGTAGCGTTATGGTAAGTATGCCGGAATTTTTGCCTGTCAAAGAATTTTTGATTGGAATTGGAGACAGCGCGGGACCGTTGGTTTCAGCAGTTGTAACAACAAATATCATGGGCGGAATTACCGGCTCGGCGTCGGGCGGCTTGACAATCGCCCTTTCAATGTTAGGCGAACAATGGGCGCAAATGGCAACCGCGCAAGGAATACCGCTTGAGGCGTTACATAGGATTGTTGCAGTTGCCGCTATTGGTATTGATCCTGTACCGCACGCGGGCGCGCTTGTTACTTTGCTTGCTATTTGCGGCTTGACTCACAAGGATTCTTATTTTGATATTATTGTTTTGATGGTTATCAAATTTTTTATACCGTTCCTTTGCATTTTATTTTTCATGGCAACGGGAATATCTTAAAAATTGAAAGGCGGGAATTTTATGCTGAATAAGCAACTTTTTAAGAAACTGAAAAGTTTTGACCCCGAATTGTGCGAGGTATTAAAATTTTCTCTGGACAGGCAAATTTCTACCTTGTCATTAATTCCAACAGATAACGCCGCTTCGCCGCTGTCACAATATCTGAAAGGCAGTGCATTGGGGAACGATTTTATCGGACACAACGCCCTTGAACATTACAGCAGAATTGAACAACTTGCAACCAAACGCGCGTGCAAACTTTTTAAAGCTGAACATGCTATCCTGCGCACAGGAAACCCCGTTGCGGCGTCCCGCGTTGTACTTTTGGCGTTGGCTAAGAACGGCGATAATATTTTGTCTTTCAATTTGCGCAAAAGGGAACATTGCACCGGCTCTCAAATGCAATATAATTTTGTAAAATTTGCCGTCGAGCCGCACGACTTCAGATTAAATTTTGATAAGGTAAGATATTTGGCATTGAAAAATAAACCCGCGCTGATAATTTTTTCGCCGGTAAATTATCCGCACAATATCGACTATAAAAAATTGCGCACAATTGCCGATGAAGTTAAGGCGATTTTGTGGATTGACTTGGGGCAAAACGCGGGGCTTGTTGCTGCCGAAAAAATAAAATCGCCCGTGCCTTTTGCAGATGTTGTAACATTTGCTGCAAGCGACGGGCTTCACGGACCACAAAGCGGCGTTATTTTGTCGAAAAATAAATTTGCAAGTCTTCTGGAAAAAACGGTTATAGAAACGGGACACGCCTCACTGAAAAAAAATGTTATGGCGGCGTTGGCAATTACTTTTTATGAAGTTTCCGGCGAAGAATATAAAAGTTACGCGCAACAAGTTTTAGACAACGCCCGCGCCCTTGAAAAAGGCTTAAAAAAATCCGGTATCGAAGTGATTATTTCGCCGACTGAAAATCATTTGGTACTTGCCAAACTGCCAAAAAATCTTGACGCTGAATTGACTGTAAAAAATTTGGAGCAAGCCGGCTTATTGGTAAAGGCTGAAAAATTAATGACTTCAGACGACAAAATTTCTTATCCCGTCCTGCGCCTTTCGAGTTTAGACCCGACAACCCGCGCGCTTTATGAAGATGATATGTGTACAGTTGGCTTGACTTTGGGCGAATTTTTGAAATCGCCGCAAGATTCAAGGGCGATAAAAGCCGTGCATTCGGTGATTAAGGAAATGGTAGAAAATCTGCCGCTGTTTTCTGAAGAGTGGTTGCCGGCGGCTGAAATTGTTCGTGAAAAGGACGCCGATTTAATGATGAAATCTTTGGTGTATGGTACGATTTAGGGAATAGTGGGTAGGGAGTAGGGAATAGTAACTACTGCCTCTTGCCTAAAAACTGTACTTTTCCCTGATTTGCTGTTGGACAGTTTCATTAGTCAAAAATTCTTCGTAGGTAGAAATTCTGTCAACCGTGCCGCTCGGTGCAACGTCAATGATTCTGTTTGCAACATTTTCCAAAAAGGCGCGGTCGTCTTCAGAAAAAATAATCGTACCCTTGAAATTTTGCAGGGCGCGTTCAAATTCTTCGATATTCGGTAAATCCAAAAAAGCTGTCGGCTCGTCCAAAAGTAAAAAATTTGCGTCACTGTCGCGCAGATTATCCAATTCAGTTTTCGCCGTTGCGCTTGAAAAAACTTGCGGCATATACGCCACTTTCAAGCCTTCGGCGAATTTTATTGTACCTTGTTCCGCGCCGCCGTGCGGATTTTTATTTTCCCACGCAGTGTACAAAGTTTTCAAAAGTTTTGAGCGTCCCAATTTATTTTTGCCTACAAGTGCAACTTTCTGACCTTGCCGGATTGTGAAGCCGACGTGATTAAACAAAGTTTCACCTGCGCGAATTTTTAAAAGATTGTTGACTTCCAAGGCGGCAGAATTTTCAGGGAGCGGCTCGCAATTCAAATTAATTTTTGGTGCTTGAATATTGCCGAGGCGAATAATTTTTGGGCAAGTGCGCTTTAAAAAATATCTATCATTGCTTACGATAACCGCCGTCAAATTTTGGCGTTCAAGCAAGAAATTTATCAGCCACTCAATACCTTCTGCGTCAAGATTTTTTGTCGGTTCATCAAGCAGCAAAATAATTTCAGTGTCGTTTAAGTGTCTTACGGTACGTTTCAATTTTTCGAGTGCAGACATTTCAGCCATTCTAAGTTCAGAAAAATCTGCTGAAATATTTCCTGTTACAGTTAAAACTTCGCCGGAAATATTGACTTCGCCCGCAGTTTGAATTAATCTTCCCGCCAAAATATCAAGCAAGGAAGATTTACCCGCGCCTTCGCCGCCCGTTATTCCGAGTTTTTCGCCGCGTTTAACTTCAATATTTAAATCTGAAAAAATTTCTTTCTGCGCGAGTTGCAAGCCCAAATTTTTTATCTGTATCAAGTTATCGCTTCTTTCTAAATTAATCTGCCCTAAAATTCTGCAGTGTCAAATTTTTTCCTGCAATTAAGTTTTATCGGTGTTATAATGACGTGAAAAATTTTTTGGAGGTTGTTAAATGTTAGGCAAAGTAGGTAAGATTTACGGTGAAACAGCATTAATAAAATTAATCGCCGTGGGTCTGGTAGTAGGAATTATTTTAGCTATATTTGTACCGGCGGTAATTCCGGTTATCGCGGTTTTCGGCAAATTGTTTGTAAATGCGTTGAAAGGCGTTGCGCCAATTTTGGTTTTCGTTTTGGTAATGAATGCACTTTCGCAAAAGGCAGAATCAAAATCTTCAATGAAGCCGATAATTCAGCTGTACGTGATAGGAACTTTTTGCGCGTCATTGGTGGCAGTTTCGGCGTCTTTTTTATTTCCTACAACTTTAAATTTGCAAACTGAAGGCTCAACTATCACGCCGCCTTCAGGAATTGTCGAAGTTTTGCAAAATGTAATTATGAATATCGTTGACAATCCAATACACGCGCTGACAAATGCAAACTATATAGGAATTTTGGCTTGGGGCGTAATTGTCGGCTTGGCGTTGAGAAATGCGGGCGATACAACGCACGAAGTTTTGGCAGATTTGGCGGCGGCAGTTACTCAAGTTGTACAATGGGTAATTCGTTTTGCGCCTTTCGGAATTTGCGGGCTTGTAGCTGACGCAATAGGAACTTCAGGCGTTGACGCACTTTTGGGCTATGCAAAGTTATTGGCGGTACTTTTGGGCGCGTTCTTCAGCGTTGCCTTGATAATGAATCCGCTGATTGTTTGGCTGAAAATTGGAATGAATCCCTACCCGCTGGTTTTTGCAACCCTGCGCGAAAGTGGAATTTACGCCTTTTTCACAAGGAGTTCAGCGGCGAATATTCCTGTAAATATGAGTTTGTGCAAAAGATTGAGACTTGACGAAAATTTGTACTCGGTATCAATCCCGCTCGGCGCAACAATTAACATGGCGGGCGCGTCAATAACAATCGCCGTTTTGAGTTTGGCAACGGCACATACTTTAGGAATTAGTGTAGATATGCCGACGGCTTTATTACTTTGCATAATTTCGACAGTTGGAGCTTGCGGCGCGTCGGGCGTTGCGGGCGGTTCACTGCTATTAATTCCGGTTGCCTGTTCAAGTTTTGGAATTTCTTCAGATATTTCAATGCAGGTTGTAGGCGTTGGATTTATAATTGGCGTGTTGCAGGATTCTTGCGAAACTGCGCTAAATTCTTCAAGCGACGTACTTTTTACGGCAACCGCAGAATTTGCACGCCGCGCCAAAAAGGGCGAATTGAAACCTTCAGATTTAATCCCGCGCTAAAAAATTTTTATTTTTGAAATACAGCATTTCTTTCTTTTGGCGCAAAAGAAAGAAACGCTTAGGCAAAGAAAGAAAACAGCCGCGCAAGTGCGGTCACATCACGTGACCTTGCGTGGCTTGCGTAAGCAAGGCATGCTCTCTAAGCGGCAGGTTGGGAGCCGTCATCCTTGACGGCATCGAAGTTTTTCTTTTTCATTTGAAAGTTTCAAGTTTCAAAGATAATTTTTCGTAGTAAATTCATATTCAAATTTTCACGGACGACTTTTGCAAGGCGTTCAAAACTTTTTTGCTTTTCCGCTCTGACATTTCGCGCAGATTCAAGCGGGGGCAAATTTTTTTTGCGCCGAATTGCATTTATCACTTGCCGCCGAAAATTATCGTTGTCAAAAATCCCGTGCACGTACGTACCAAAAACATTTCCCGCCGAAATAATTTTTTCTGAAATGTTGGTAACGCCGGAATGAATTTCGTAGCCGTCAAGATTTTCTGCGCTAATGTGACTGCCCAAAAATTCAAAGTCCGCCGCGTCAATCGTAACTTGTTTGGTAAATTTTTTTTCGGCAAAAGTTGTTTCAAGCGGCAAAAGATTTAATCCGTCCAATTCAACGTGACTTGATTCAGTTTGCAACGGGTCAAAAATTTTCCTGCCGAGCATTTGAAAACCACCGCAAATTCCAATTACCGGCTTTTTCAAAATCTGCGCGACAAAATTATTTTCCTTCAGCCAAATTAAATCTTCAGAAGTATTTTTACTGCCCGGCAAAATTATTAAATCTGCGTTTTCAAGTTCAGCCGCATTTTTGGCGTAGAATAAATTTACGTCAGGCTCGCCCGCCAAAGAATCAAAATCTGTAAAGTTGGAAATTTTGTTAAGGCGAATTACCGCAATATTAATTTCGCCGCCGCTTGAAATTTTATCATCAAGTGAAACTGAATCTTCATCATCGACGCCGATTTTTTCAATGTAGGGAATTACTCCCAAAACGGGCTTACCGGTTTTATTTTCCAAAAAATCTACCGCCGGCAAAAATAATTTCACGTCGCCGCGAAATTTATTTATCACAATTCCTTTGACAAGTGCGCGTTCGTCCTCGTCCAAAAGTTCAAGCGTACCGACAACCGCCGCCAAACAGCCTCCCCTGTCAATATCAGCCACCAAAATTACCGGCGCGTTTAAATGTTTGGCAACGCGCATATTCACTATGTCATTTGCCTTCAGATTGACTTCAGCGGGGCTGCCCGCGCCTTCGACAACAATTATATCAAACTCTTCAGCAAGCCGCGCTACGGCTCTTTCAGCCGCCTTAAAAGCGATATTTGAGTAGCCGCCGTGATATTCTGCCGCGCTCATAATTCCAACCGGTTTACCGTTGATTATAACCTGTGAAGTTGAATTGCCGGTCGGTTTTAAAAGTACGGGATTCATTAAAACATTTGGTGCAATATTCGCCGCCTCGGCTTGTGCAACTTGCGCCCTGCCCATTTCCAAGCCGTCCGCCGTTACAAATGAATTGAGTGCCATTTGCTGACTTTTGAACGGCGCAACTTTGAAGCCTTCCTGAAAAAAAATACGGCACAAAGCCGCAGTTAAAATGCTTTTTCCAACGTGCGAACTTGTGCCTTGAAACATTACGTATTTAGCCAAAGAAAAAACTCCCTTCGGTCGATTTTAGGGAATAGTGGGTAGTGAATAGCGAATAGTGAAAACTTTTTCTACTCCCTATTCCCTATTCCCTACTCCCTACTCCCTACTCCCTAATTAAAGCAACTGTTTCAAATTGGTTACCGTGATTTGTAAAACCGAGCGCAGGAACGGGAATTTAGCTTTCATTTCGTCAAAATATTCGCCCTCTGTCAAAAATTCCGCCGTGCCGTTAATTCTGAATCCCGTACCGTGGTAGCCGTTAAAGCCTTCGACTTCACGAGTTGCAAGCGTCAAAATAACTTTGTCATTAACAGCAATATCTTGTTCGGTGCTGCGCATTCCCGCCGCGGGGATTAACAAAATATTTTCGCCTTTGGTTACAAGGTAAGAATTCCACGTGCAATTTACGTGCGGCTCGTCATTTCCCCAAGTTGTAATTGACACTGCGCCTTCATACTTCAGCACTTCAAAAAATTTTTCGGTAAACATTAAAATAGCTCCCTTCAAAAAATTTTATAATTTAATGACAACTTTACCTGCGCGACGGGTTGAATCGTCTGCTAAAACTTTTGGCAATTCCTCAAGCGGTAAAACACTTGTAATTATCCCGTCAAATTTAATTCTGCCGCGTGCGATTAATTCAACTGCGCGAGGGAAAGTATAAGGATTGATAAACGAAGAAGTTACAGTTAATTCTTTTTTGAAAATCATATCCGGCTTAACTTTCAATTCGGCGTCAGGCGATACAAGCCCGAAAAACATTACGGTAGCTTTTTTACCGGCAACGCGCAGGGCGTCAGCTTGCGTGCGAATATTTCCGACGCATTCAATAACGCAATTTACATTTTGAGTTACGCCCGCCAAAAATTCGTCAAGATTTTCCGTGATAGGATTAACAACCAAATCTGCGCCGAGTTTCAACGCCAAATTTCTTTTTTCTTCGACAGGTTCAGACAAAATTACCTGCGCCGCGCCCGCCAATTTCGCAAGCTGTACAGAAATCATACCGATTGGACCGCCGCCCATTACCAAAACTGTATCGCCCGGCTTAATCTTGCACAAGTCAATTCCATGCACGCAACAAGATACAGGCTCGCTCATCGCCGCGCAAAGTAAATCAACATTTTTTGGAACTTTGAAAACGTGGCTAGCCTTCATTGCAACATATTCAGCAAAGCCGCCGTCAACCGTTGTACCTACGCCGATATTGTCAGTGCAAAAATTTTCCATACCGTTACGGCAAAAATAACATTTCCCGCACATAATATTTGGGTCGCCGCTTACGTGATCGCCAACTTGCACATTTTTAACCGCGCCGCCAATTTTTTCAACTACGCCTGAAAATTCGTGCCCGGGAATCAGCGGAGGAGTTACGGCAAACGCGCCGCCTTCTGCGTTGTAAATGTGCACGTCAGTACCGCAAACGCCGCAGTAAGCAACCTTAATTAAAACTTCGTCCGCGTTAATTTCCCGCACCGGTACATTTTCAATTTTAATATCGTTTTTCCCGTGATAAACTGCCGCCTTCATTTTTAGCCCTCCCAAAATTTATTTTACAGTAACAATGACGCGCTGATAACTTTTCAGATTGTGCGCGCCGTTGTCCTGCACTTCCAAAATAATATGAATTGTATCGCCGGACTTTGCATCGCTCGGAACTGTAAATGAAACTTTTTCAGTATTTGCGCCGGTTAATTTTATCGTGTCAAGTTTTTCATTTGGCAAAAGCTCCCGCGTCATACTCATAACCAAAGGCGCGCCCGGGAAATTTTGACTTTCAATGGCGGGTTTTGTGCGTTTATCATCTTGATAAGTATCAGCCTCAAAATAACGCCACCATTTGTAAGAAATTGCATCGCCGTCGGGATCTGTAGCCTTTGCAGTCAAAGTTACTTTTTGTCCTGCGCGAGCGGTAATGTTGACGCCTTCAGAAATACTGTAAACTTTTGAACCAACTTTAATGCTGACGCGGGGAGCGTGGTTAGCTTTTTTGTAAGAATCGGCAACGCACCAATCAGCACGCGCGGCAAAATCATTTTGCATATCGTCAAACCAACGAGACAGCGAATAAACCGAATCAAATTTTTTTGTAACGGGATTATAATCTAAGGCGTCATTAATTGCGCGGTTGCCGTTAAACGCGCCGAAACGTCCGCCCCAACCGCCGTAAGAAGGATTTTCATAACTGCGCAAGCCGTTTTGTGCCAAATATAAAAATGACGGAGAATCCCCTTCAGAAATAAAATCATAAGTTACATAATTTGGATTTTTTTCAATGTAACCGACGCCGCGCTGTTCTTCCGGCAATTCCCCTTCAATCCATTTGCCGTCATTCATCAAGGCGTAATTATCCATTAACGCGCCCTTGTTCAGCAAATTTTTCTTGTTCCAATCCGCGTGCAAAGTTGTATTGACTTCGTCTTCGTGAAGTTGCCACGCGTAGGCAAAATGCCAAAAATCGCAACGATCATTGATAACGATTAAGTTGCTCCAATTTTTTGCAATGTAATTGTTGTAGCTGTCGTCTTGGTCAAGGATTATGTACAGGAAAAGTTTATCCTGCAATTTTTTTCTGATACTTTGCCATTGCGGCGTATTTTTATATTCGTCTTCGATTGACTTTAACGCTCGCGCAGTGGTATTTGTGCCGCCCCAAGTTTGAACATACAAAATTCTTTTATCGTCGTCAAGAAATAATTTTTTGAGAAATTCGGATCCGTCAGTAACTTGTTCCATTTCGCCAACCGCGCTGATATTTCCAATGTGTGTTACTCTTCTGAAATAATCTGCAGGGCGGTAATATTGGTCGTGCTTTAACAAATTTGGGCGGACTTTTTCGTAATCGTCAATAAATTTGTAAATCCAATCAGTACCTGTCCAGCGGAAGGGCGCAATTCCCTTTGAAGAATCGCCCGCGTAGTGATAAACTGAACTTGTAATGACAATCCCCGCAATATCCATTTCATTTGAATAAAGCAGCGCACGAATAACCGAGTTCATATCGTCAACTTCGCCATCGGTTGTAATTACCGTGCGCGGCAACCTTTCGTAATGATCGGCGGGCATTGCATTTGCAAAATTGAAACTTCCGGCGGCAACCGTGCCGAGTACCAACGCGCTTAATACAGACTTTTTCATAAAATCACTTCCTGCTATTTTCTGAAAATTTTAACTTGTAGATTTAATTTAGTCAACCATAACGGGGGCTTGTAAAATTAGTGCGGTAGTGTTATAGTGCGATAGTGTAATAGTAAAAAAAATACCAAAGGAGAAATTGATATGTGCAAAGAATGCGGTTGCGGCGAAGGCGCGGGCGTTACGCGCTTGCAATTTACGGCGAATGGTTACACTGCAGACAGCGCAAAAATTGTTGAAAAAAATCTGCTCGGACTGCCGGGCGTTATGTACGTTCATATTCACGCGCACGACGGCGAAACTACCATTGATTATAATCCCGGCAGAACTAAACTTACAGAAATTATCGGCGTCTTTGCCAAAAATGACGTTGAACCTTTGTTATAGGGAGTAGGGAGTAGAAAAAACTATTCCCTAATAAGCGACTGAAAGGAGCGAATAGCTTGTTAAAAGGAAAAGATTTAATTTCAATTCACGATTTAAGCGCGGATGAAGTTTTTGAAATTTTGGACTGCGCGGCGAATTTGAAAGTTATGCAAAAAAATAATATCCCGCACCAATTTTTGAAAGGTAAAACGCTCGGAATGATTTTTGAAAAATCTTCAACACGTACGCGCGTTTCTTTTGAAGTTGGAATTTTTCAACTCGGCGGAACGGGTTTATTTTTATCCAACAAAGATTTACAACTCGGGCGCGGCGAACCAATAAAAGATACCGCCCGCGTTTTGTCAAGATATTTGGACGGGATTATGATTCGCACTTACGGACACGACAGAATTTTGGAACTTGCCAAATATTCAGATGTTCCCGTTATCAACGGCTTAAGCGATTTACTCCACCCTTGCCAAGTTTTGACTGATTTATTAACAATTCGTGAACACAAGGGCAAAAATTTTAGAAGTTTAAAAATGGCGTACGTCGGCGACGGTAACAATATGACAAATTCCTATTTATACGGCGCGGCGAAAGTCGGTATGCATTTAACCGTTGCAACGCCGCAAAAGTACGAGCCTAACGCATTGGTTTTTGAACAAGCTTTAACTGACGCCGAAGAAACTAAGGCTGAATTAATCTGGACAGAAAATCCCGTTGACGCCGTGAAAGATGCTGACATTATCGCAACCGACACGTGGGCAAGCATGGGGCAGGAAGCCGAGCACGACGAACGCAAGAAAATTTTTGCGCCTTATCAAGTCAACAAGGAACTTTTGAAACACGCAAGCAAAAACGCTATTGTACTTCACTGCTTGCCGGCTTACCGCGGCGAAGAAATTACTGATGAAGTTTTTGAGAACAACGCGCACGTAATTTTTGAAGAAGCTGAAAATCGTTTGCATACTCAAAAGGCGATTATGGCTTTGACTATGGCTTAAACTTTTGGTACAATCTAAAAAAATTTTGGAGGTGTAAATTATGAAACACATTAAAACAGTTAATAAGCCCGTCCTTCAATCTACACTGAAAACCGGCGGCTGCGGCGAATGTCAAGCAAGTTGTCAATCTGCTTGCAAAACAAGTTGCACTGTCGGTAACCAAGTTTGCGAACGTCAGAAAAAATAATCTGCGCGAATTATCCAATAAAAAAATCCCGCTCCAACGAGTGGGATTAATTTTTTTTACAGATTTGATTTTACTTTGCCGAAATTTCAATTTCTTGTTTGTTGCCGCATTTCGGGCAGTGGAAAGAGTGCCTGTACTTGTTTGAAAGGTGCGCCGTGTTGTACTTGCTTGAAGAAACGTAGCCGCAATTTTCGCACTTGCGATAATAATCAACCGTACTGCCTTTTTCGCCGGCTATTACCGCGCCTTTAATCGCCGTTGCCATAATTTTTGCCTCCTTAAATTATTCAGATAGCGATAGGTAAGGCTTTTAGGTTATTATCATATTTTCCCCCGCTCCACACCGTACGTGAAAGTTTCCCTTCATATGGCGTTCCATCTTTGATAACTTGTTTATATCTAATCAATTTAACTTAAAATTTCATTTCCAGCTAATTTTCTCAAGTTGTTAAGTTTTTCAATATTGGGTTCGCAGTCTTGCAGATATTTGGAAATTGTTTCAGGTCTGGTTGCGTGTATCAGTTTATGCACTGTCTCTGTTACTAAGATTAAATTTTCGTATTCACCAGTGCCGCCCTTGTTTTTAGGCTTGATATGGTGGCAATGAATTTCTTCAGTTGCTTCAAAATCCTTGCCTGTTACAGCACATTTGCCCTTTTGCGCGTTGTATAGCGATATTCGGTTGTCCGCGTATTCAATACTGCGCCTGTACAACGGCTGGTGTAAGAGCTTGATATTTATCTCGCTCGTTTCTGAAGTGTACGCTGTAATTGTTTTATTCATTGGGCTTTTGTGCTGTACATAGCCTATTGGGTAAAGTGGCTCGTCTGCTATGTACCTTAACTGCTTAGATTTTCCATATCGCGCCTTTTCAGCTTTTGTGAGCTTGCGCCCTTTTCGGCTAGCGTTTAGGCGATTCTTAATTAATGTGTTAACTGCACAACCTATTTTCTGACAATCAATGTTAATGTGCGTTGCAATTTGATAGTAATTCTGAATGCCTCTGACCATTAAGTTATACTGCCAAATTTCCTCGACTAGTTTAAGTTTTGGTCTTGGTCGTTGAATATGTTTGATTTGCTCGCACTTTGATTTTAAATCCCAGAAATTCTAAATACTTTTCCTTGACGTTAACCACTCTTGTTTTTCCGGTGATATTTCCAATTTCAACTTTTCCTGTAACCACTGTGTGACCGCGATTCTGGTTTTTTCTGCCGCCGTTTTGGTTCTGCAAAATATTCTGAAGTCGTCCGCGTATTGTTTGTTATTGGATTTTTTTCCTAGTTGCTTACTACCCAGTGGTCAAGCTCGTTTAGTACAATGTTTGCTAGGAGTGGTGAAATTATTCCGCCTTGCGCCGTTTGGCTTAGGTATGAACTTGCGCCTAATTGGTTTTGGGCGGTAACCGTGCTTGTGCCATTAAGTACGTATCTTATTTTTTCTACAACTTCGTCTACTGTCAAATTTTTAATGTCATTGATTGTAAGTTTGTCTGTACCTGCAGTTGTACTGCCGGTGCTGTTTTTGATGTTTCTGTTGTAACTATCTGCATTAAATTTTTGAAGGTTTCGCCGCTTTTTGCCCTTTCGTACAATTCGCTGTAAATGTTGTAAGGTTTCGCCTCCTTTCGGGGCGTCCTTTTTGTCTTGCACGAATCCTTATTCGATTGATTGATATATTTAGTTGTCAAAGACTTGAGCCCATTCCTCCATTTCCATTACAGAAATTTCTTCGGTTCGAGCTCTACTTTTCGGCGCGGATTAAGCAGCTTATTTTCTTCGTCTGCAAATTGTTTCCAACTCCGCGCCTTTCCTTGTTCCAATTACCCTATCTGTACATTTAGCCTTAGGTTTCAAC
>JAFSZS010000119.1 GCA_017455645.1 Selenomonadaceae bacterium
AAACTTTTTGCGGTATCGATATTTGGCGCCAAATTTTTGTCTTTATGGTGTCCGTCGGTAGCAACGTCAATATCGGCAACAATGGCAACTTGCTTTGTAATGTCGTTGTCACTGTAACGGTGATATTCATCTGTAGGCTTATTACCAACATTTACGCCGAAATAAATATCATAGTTTTTGGCGTTAAGCTTTTCGGCGCTCGCTACAGCCTTTGAAATTTCTGCGCGGTCGTCAACTTTAAAAGGTATTGAAATTTTCTTTGAGCCTTTACACCACAGATAAGAATAGCCGTTACTGCCTTTGAAGTAGGCAAGGAGAAAATCAACGGCGTTATGGATACTCGGCGAATTGTTTTTCATAGAATCTTCCTTTCCTTGACAATTCGCCGCCGTGCCTGTAGAATTATAAATGCCGTTAAACAGCGCAGGTGACGGCGAATCGTCTTTATTGTTGTTCGAGATTGATTCTATCATAGCGCTTTTTTTGTTGTCAACAGCTAAATTATTGTCGTCAAAAGGCGGCAATTCTGATTCGGCTAAAACGTCGTCTAAAGTTTGTGAACAATCCTCGCTTGAAATAAAGTCATCAAAATTCATTGTATTATCTCCTAAAAAGAAAAGCCGTAACGAATACGGCTAATTTTTATATGCAACAGTTTCATGGTTAATTCTCTTCGGCTTGTTTGAGTTGGTACCTGATTCTGCCCGCGTGACTTGACGCCAAATTTAATGCGTCCAAAAGAAGTGCGGCGGCGCGTGGCTTATCGGTAAGTCCTACAAGTGTAGCGCCATATTCGCCAACTGCCATTTCGATTTCTTCAAGTTCGGTTTCAAGCTCGGCTCGCTCAACTTTGGTCATTTGTTTCACCACCTTCAACCGGGAAAATGCTTGCTAAAGTTTGTTTAAAATCATCGATAAAATCATCAGATCGGACTGCCGATTTATTACGCGCCTTTGAAGTCAATCCGCAACGCAACTTGAAAACGTAAATCAAGTTCAATGCCGCTTGTGCGTCGCCCAGTGTTTCAAAATGCGCTGCCGTCACAACTTTGTTTCTGGCGTCGGTGATAACCAACAAATAAGTTTCGCCTATCGGTTCAAGTTCAAAGTTTTGAATTAATGATTCTACGTCCACTTTCACTGCTAATCACCGTAACTTTAAAAGTTTAATGGCGTTGCGGTCTAAAATTCTGCCGTCAACTCTTTCGGTCGCGATAAAGGCTGAAAGGTCATTGAGCGCCAGAAGTTCATACAAGGGCTTGAAAATGCGTTGCCCTCTATCGCCGATAACGTAGCCTTGCTGAAAATTGCCAAATCCCGCTATCGTTGCTCCACTTGCGTATTGCGGCATAAAACTTGAGGAGTATACCTTATAGCCCAGTAACAACGGCGGCTCTCCTTCGCTCGTGCTTGCCGTCCAATACATTTGCAGGTTACTATCTTTGATTTTTCTTATTGCCTGTAACGTCGAATCGTGCATAAGCCAACACGCATTTGAGCGGTAGGCTCGCTGTAAACTGTAGACCACATTAATTAAATCATCAACCGCCAAATTAGCTCCTGCCGTAGTCGTCGATACTGCCACATCTGTTGCCGCGTCAAGCGCCGTCAAGAAACCCTGCGGCTCGGTTACGCCGTTGCCGTTTACAAAGGCTTGCTCTTCACTTGCCGCAAAATTTTTGGAAAATTCTTCAGCAAAAAAATCTTGAAGGTTGTAGTAACTATCCTGAAGTAATTCGTTGCTGATATTTACTGCCGCCGCAAGCTTAAATGCTCCAAGTGTTACGCGGTCAAAACTGCCGCTTTGAAGGTCTATTTTTGCTCCTTCGGCTATCCATTGAGCGTTTGGCTGGCTTGCCATAATCGGTATTTCGTGTTGTGAATTTGTTTCAATCACTCGGCAAATTTGGCGCATTACGTTTTCTTCAGAAAGTTTTGTGGCTATCGCGCTGTCCATTTCGGTTGGCAGTAAATAACCGCCTTGACTGTTTACACCTGTACGCAGAAAATCCGCTGATTCATTGCGAAAACCGCCGCGTATCGCGTTAAAAAAATGTTTGGCGTATTCTGGGCTTGTTTGCGCCCTGCCGTAATTATCATTTTTTGTAGTATCCATAATCATTTTACCATTGATGATTCTATCGCCTTTGGGCGATAAAAATTTTGATATTAAATCATTTTCGGGCAAATCTTGTGAGCCAACATAATCGATTTTTTTTGTTAATTCTTTGACTTCTGCCATTTGTTTATCAAATTCGCGTCGGTCAGTTTCGGTCAAATTGCCGTCTTCATCTGCGTGCTCATCAAAAAATTTCCTTGCCTGGTCTATTACGTTTTCCCGCGAATTGTAAAGGTTAAAAAGTTCTCTATTTATCGGCATTTCTCGCATTTGATTCACCTGCTTTTGCCGCCGCTTTTATCTTCATCGCGATAACTTTTGCAAACATAAGGACTGCCGCCAACGCGTTTTCATCATCACTTATAAACACGTTCGCAAATTTTTTATCACAAATTGCCACGATTACGGGATTACCGTTGCGTTCTCCGGCGTAAACTTCAAATTTTGCATAATCGCCGCCAAAAACGTTTTCGGTAAACTGCGCGGTCTTTTCGGCGTCGCGCTCGGTGTTTAAAATTACCGTTTCATCAAAAATTTTTGATTTTGCGTTGACAAGATACGCGCCCAGATCTGATTTTGTTGTTGTGACTTCAATTTTCATACTTTTAAAGCTCCTTGAATAAATTTGACTTGTTCACTTGAACTAATCCCCAATGCCCTGCAAATTCGCGTAACTATCGGCGCCGTTACCTTTTCGCCGTTGACTGCGCGCTGACAAGTGCGGTGACTTACCCCCGACAACTGCGCCAATTCGTAAATTGTAATTTCGCGCTCCAAGAAAAGCGGCAAAATTTTTTCTCGAATAAACCGAAACATTTTCTCAACTCCTTTCAGTAAATTAAAAACAACAAATTAGAACATTTTGTACCAATATACATTATTATTGCGCATTTGTCAAATTTGAGCAAAAAAAAATAAGCCTTGCGGCTTTATCTCAATCCCAACAATTCATCTGCCGACACGCCTAAAACTTTTGATACTCTAGCTAGCGTATGTAGCGGCATTTCTCGCGCTCCCCGTGCATAATGTGACATACCACGCGGCGATACCTGCGTTAATTCGCCTAATTTGGTTAGCGTTAATCCTGCCGCCTTTCTGTACTTTTTCAACCGTTCTATAAATATTTTTTGATATTCTTTTTGTATCCTGCCTTCATCGGCGTAATAAATTTTTCTCAAGGCGTGAATCAGTTCTGCCACCGACATACACGCCAACAAATAATCGCCGTATGTTTTGCCGTGAACTTTTTTCAATCGCTCGGAATATCGAATCAACATTTTATTGTTAAATCTTTGTGCTTGGTCGTGCAATGCCCTTACTTTCGATAATTTTTGCTCCATTGCCTCAACTGAATCTTCATCATTTACTTTGAGCGTTGCTAATATTTCGGCGTCCGACAAATGCGGCAAGTTAAATTTCTTGAAATATCTGCGTTGCAATATTCTTTTTTCATCAAAATTTTCAAGCCAATATGCGTCCCGTGTTTTCGGCATAACACCACCCCCGCCTAATTTTTGAATCGATTTTAGCCGATTTTCAAATTTTTGTAAACCTAAACCGCTATACCCCTGTTTGAAAAGAAATTTTTTTGCGTGGTTGTAGGGCGCGGTAGCGGTTTGCCCACCCTCTAGAGATTTTACTACCCCTACCCCCGCAGGTTACAATTTGGCATTTCTGGCATTTCTTCTAGATAAAAGTGAGGGCGCGCTCGCCGTTGGTCACTGCCTAAACTTTTCACAACACCCCCCGCCGGTCTAAATTTCGTTTATCTCGCCGTCTTCACCGTTGATTATATCCACCATTAAAACTACATCGTAGCTAAGCAAATATTCAACGCCGTTTTTATCAGAATAAATCACGCCGCCCGTAAACTTCAAAATATCTTCTACATCAATTTTTTTATCTGTATATCGGCGGCGCACCGATTGAATCATTTCGACTGCCACTTCAAGCGGCATTATCTGATTTTCTTCAATCTGATTGAAAATTGGATATTTGACTATCACTCCTTCAAGTACCGACTTTGTTACGAATATCAAAAATTCTCGGTTGAAAATTACTGAATCTTTCAATTCAACGTTGCTTTTGAACTTGCAATAATTAAGCAAGTTCAAAAGTTCGTTGGTCGGTATCGTGGCATTGTATACGCCGTTTTCTTCATTCAGCACGCCTTGCCACAATTTACCTACCGTTGCTATTAAGCTTTTTTCTTCGGCACTTGCCGCCGCCGTGTACCCGTCGCGCAGATATTCAAGCCAACAATTCAGCCAACGTTCAAGCCGCGTATTTCTGAGAATTATTCTTTTTGCAAATTCATTTTTGCGCTTTTCTTCGGGAACAATCAAGCTTGCCGCGCTCTCGGTTATCGGTAAATCTTCAGTATCCACGCCGTTTTCGGCTAAATATTCATCTACAATTTTATCTAATATCGCCTTCGTGTTTATCATCTTTACAACTCCTGAGGTAGGTTAAAAGGTAGGTTAAAAGGTAGGTTAAAATTGACTTTGGTAGGTTAGTGGTAGGTTAATTAACCTACCTACTTTTAGCCGCGCCACATCTAGCTTTTTGAGCCTTTTTTTTGCTTGGTAGGTTAGTAGGTTAATTTTTTTTATCTCTATAAAGCTAAATTTTTACACCTTTTGAGGATTATGATTTTAAATTGTAAATGAGAATCATTATCCGCGATGTTTAGAATTTTGCCTTTATAAGAAACACTACTTTTTTAACCTACCTAACCTACCTACCTAAAAAATACCTAAAAAAGTAAGACTACATCTAGCTAAAATGTGGTAGGTTAAAAGGTAGGTTAAAATCAAAAATTAACCTACCAACCTACCATTAACCTACCAATTTTTTTACTCCGAATCCGAAAAAACAATTTTGTAACAATCCGAATTAGTTTTACCTAACTTTTTCTGAAAAGTTTTGAGAGGATTTTTATAGCCTTTTTTAATTTTATTTGAAGGTAAGATAACGCCAGCCGTGATTAAGTCGGTAACAACTTTATCGTAGTTGAATCCGCCGTCGGTGCAAGCCTGTTTCATAGCGGCAACGGTGATATAAATGCAATCGCTTTCAATTGTTCCGTAAAATTTTTGGATTTTATCAGTATCAACATTGCCGCCGATAAAGCGGGATTGATTTTCGGCGATAAATCCTTTAATTGAATTAATTTCGCGGGTGGTGTCGTCAATTTCGGTAATGGTCGGGATTAATCTTAATATCTTTAAAGCATTTTTTACGGCGTTGCTGAGTGCCGTTTCTTCGTCAACACCTAAGCAAATATCCAGAACGGTATCAGCAAGCGTTATAACGGCAATGTAGCGTTGATATTCGGGCAAAATATCTGAATGAGCTTTAGCAAAAGAATCAGTGATAATCTTGTATTGTTCGCGCAGAAAATCTTTGCCGTATTCAAAAATTTTCTCAATGAAAAGCGGCGTAATGTGTCCGTAATTATCTT
>JAFSZS010000009.1 GCA_017455645.1 Selenomonadaceae bacterium
AGCAAATAAGCACTTGATAAAGCGATTGAGGCTACAAAAGTTGGCGGCGCAACCTGTACAAAACTATTGGGAACTTCAGCTTGGTATGCACCGGGCGCGGCGGCGGCGGCTCTCGTCGAAGCTATTGCTCTTGACGCCAAAAAACTTATTCCTTGTTGCGTTTACCTTGACGGCGAATACGGCGAAAAAGATTTGTGCATTGGCGTTCCTGTCATTCTCGGCAAAGACGGTATGGAAAAAATTGTTGAGATCCAATTCTCTGAAGAAGAAAAAGCCAAATTTGCTGAAAGTGTTGCAGCGGCACGCAATACCAATTCAAAACTCGGCGACGCTCTTAAATAGGGAATAGTGCAAAGGGAATAGGGAATAGGGAATAGGGAATAGTGATTTGAATCCATTTTCCATTATTCAGTAAAATAGACTCTGCCGTAACCACGGCGGGGTTTATTTTTTTTATGAAACTTTCGATATAGTTTGTGAAAAGGAGATGATAACAATGGTAGAAAGAATTGAAAAAATCGCCCGCGTGAAGCCGGTAGATTATGACGTTGGACGCAGATTCGACAGCCGCAACCATCGCGAAGACAAAAAGGGCAGTTTTCTAAGCGAACTGCGCCGCGTCATTAACAAAAAAAATACATCAACCGAAATTCCGGAAGCGTACAATTTGGAATTAAGCGGCGATAATGCTAACCATTTATTTTATTTCGGAAGTTTGGATTTGGACGCGCTTTTGAGGTAGGAGTGATTAAATGTCGGACGAAAAAAATATGAGGCTTGCACTTGCAGAGGCGTTGCAGGCGTACAGCGAAGGTGAAGTTCCAATAGGTGCCGTTCTTGTTGACGAGAGCGGCATTTTAATTTGTAAAAATCATAACCGAATTGAACAACTTGACGACGCAACGGCGCACGCAGAAATTTTGGTACTGCGCGAGGCGTTTCAAAAATTGGGGCGGCGGCGATTAAAAAATTGCACGCTGTACGTTACAGTTGAACCTTGTGCAATGTGCGCGGGCGCGTTGGTACTTAGCCGCGTTGAAAGACTTGTTTATGGTGTTTACGATTCAAAATTTGGCGCGGCTGAATCAATTTTTAATGTGGTAAATAATCCCGCGCTGAATCATCAGCTGAAAGTTACCGCAGGAATTTTGGAAAACGAATGCAGGGAACTTTTACAGAAATTTTTTCTGGAGCGGCGCAATAAAAAAATCCCCGCCCATTAAGACGGGGAAATTTTTTTGGTTTTAAAATTTTCAATGTAGTAAACAATCCCGCGCTGAATTATCAGCTGAAAGTTACTGCAGGAATTTTAGAAAAAGAATGCAGGGAACTTTTACAGAAATTTTTTCTGGAGCGGCGCAATAAAAAAATCCCCGCCCATTAAGACGGGGAAATTTTTTTGGTTTTAAAAAATTAAGACTTAATAGAGGAAAACAACCGCCGTATCTTCAAGGAAATGTGAAGATTTATTTTCGCTCAAAATACGGTTGGCGTCTTCCATACTTACAACCGGATTAGCATTAAAATCTTCAACATCAACAGCTTTGATAACAAGCGGGTTGGAACCTGCGCGAGTAGCTTGACTCATATCATCAGCGTAAGAAGCCATACCGTATTCAATAACTTTATCGTAGTCTAAATTTTTGTGACCGTAAATTTTTTGACCGTTTGCATTTTTTATAACGGGGCTCATAACAGGTTGAACTTTGAAGCCGCGGCAGTCAACGATTAAGCCGGTGTAGCCGCCTCTGATTGTAACAGTAACGGTTGTAGAAACTTCAGGGAAAGGTTCTACGCGAGTCGGGCGTTCCAAAACTGCTCCGGCAAGTCCGCCATGCCCGCCAAAAATTGGAAGTTGCATTGTGACTTCATACGCGCCATCAGTTGTAAAATTCTCTGAAATAATTCTTGCGCCTTGAATAACGCCTTCAACGTGCAAATTTACAATGTCTGAAGTTGTCATCGCCATTTCAACTGTTGTGGTTGCGTCAATTTGTACGCCTTTGACAGTTTCCAAAAGTTGACGATAAGCATCAGCTTGAGCCGCGCGCCTTGCCATAATTCTTGCCTGTGCGCCGTGACTGCCGTAGGGAGCAATTCCCGTGCCGGTTACTGTGATAGTGTTGCTGTGCCAATCTGTACCGAGTGCCGCTTCTGCGCGAAAACCACTGCACAAAATCAACGCCGCTATCAAAAGTCCCAAAAAACTAAATTTAATTTTCATTGTGGTTACCTCCTTTAAAATTCTTAAATAAATTTTACATCGTCAATATTAAAGACAAGTTAAAAAAATGTAAAAAATCTTAAATCCCACGTAATTAAACAACCAAAAATACTGTCGTGTCAAGTATAGAAAAAATTTTTGTGTTATAATTGCAAAAAAATTTGGAGGCGAAAATTTATGAAAGTACAACGCGGCACTCGTGATAAGCTGGAAAAATATTTTAATGTGAATCAGCCGCTGAAAGTAAAATTGCAGATTAACGGCGCGGCTGTATACGATTTTACTTGTTTTGGAATTGACGGCAACGAAAAACTTTCTGACGACCGTTATATGATTTTCTACAATTAATAATATTCTATGGTGAAATTTTTGTTATAATTGCAAAAAAATTTGGAGGCGAAAATTTATGAAAGTACAACGCGGCACTCGTGATAAGCTGGAAAAATATTTTAATGTGAATCAGCCGCTG
>JAFSZS010000120.1 GCA_017455645.1 Selenomonadaceae bacterium
GTAGCCGGAATTTCTGCAGTCAACGCGGCGGCGGCAATTTTGGGCGCACCTTTAATGCACGATTTCGCCGTTATCAGTTTAAGCGATTTAATGACGCCGTGGGAACTTATCAAAAAGCGCGTCGAATGTGCGGCGGCGGGCGATTTTGTAATTGCGCTGTACAACCCCAAAAGTAAAAAGCGCGTCACAAATATTTTGGAAGTGCAAGAAATTTTACTGCACTACAAAAATAAAAATACGCCCGTTGGAATTGTCACAAATGCCGGCAGATTAAATGAGCGCAAAATTATTTCGACGCTTGAAAATTTCACGACTGAAGAAATAAATATGTTTTCACTGGTACTTGTCGGAAATTCTCAAACTTATGTGAAGGCGGGTTTTATGATAACGCCCAGAGGTTATTTTAGGGAATAGTGGGTAGGGAATAGGGAGTAGTGGAATGTTGAAAATATTTTTAATGGCAGGAACTGAAGACGGGCGCAAACTTGCCGAATTTTTGTTGGATAAAGGCTTTGAAGTTACGGCGTCAGTTGTCAGCGAATACGGGAAAAAACTTTTGGAACAGTACCCAAATATTAAAATCAACGACAGAAAATTGAACGCCGAGGAACTTACCGAAATTTTGAAAAAAGAAAAATTTGAGGTACTGGTCGACGCAAGCCATCCATACGCCGCAGGAGCCACGCTAACCACCCTTACAGCCTGCGAGGGTACAAATATATCATACATACGCTTCGAACGCGCTACGGGCTTGTCAGCGCGTTCTGGGGCATATCACGTTAAAACCTATGAAGACGCGGCACTCAAGGCGGCTGAACTCGGCAAAAATATTTTCCTTACAACCGGCAGCCGAAATTTAAAAGTTTTTGTCGATAAATTGAAAGACTGCAACATAACTGCGCGAGTCTTGCCAACTGCTGAAGTTTTGGCGCAATGTGAAAATTTGGGATTGACGCCTAAACAAATTATCGCCGTGCAAGGTCCTTTCTCAACTGAAATGAACGTTGAAATGTTCAAGCACGCGCAAGCTGAAGTTATCGTGACGAAAGACGGCGGCGCAATCGGCGGAATTGACACAAAAATAGCCGCCGCGCAGATTTTAAAAATTCCGGTCGTAATGATTGACAGACCAAAAATTTTTTATCCGAACGTGGCGGCAACCTTTGAAGAAGTTTTAAACTTTTTAGAATCGAAAGGGGAAATTCTAAAATGACGGCTACATTAAAAAAAATTATCACTTTCGCAATTTTAATCGGCGGCTTGAGTTTAACCGGTTGCGGCGGCGCAAATGCCGTTGAAGATAAACCGGCTGAAAATGTACCAAGATTAAAAATTACTGTCGGTGATAAAATTTTGTTTGCAACTTTGGAAGATAACGCAACCGTTAAAGATTTTGTGTCAAAACTCCCAACAACTTTAAAAATGGAAAATCTTTACGGGCGTGAAATGTGTTACCGTTACGGCGCAGGCGGACTTGCCGAATCTGCAACCCGTGCCGACCGTTACGAAATTGGCGATATTGTTTACTGGAAACCGCGCGGCAGTTTTGTAATTTTGTACAAGCAAAACGGCGAAGAATTTGAGCGCGTGCAACTTGGACACATTCAAAGCGGCGTTGAAATTTTTAACGGACTCGGAACAACCGAAATTAAATTTGAAATTGCAGAATAAATTTTAATCTTCCAAAATATAAGACTTTAAAATTTCGCCGTAGTAGGCAATGTGCGGGTCTTCATTCGCTCCAACGTGCGAGCTGTCAACGCCTTCAGGGTAAAATTTTTTGAAACGGTACGAAATATTTTTAATGGGCTGAACTTGTTCAAAGACAACGCGACATTCAATGGTAAGCGGCAATTCTTTAATCGCCGGCGGACGAATCATTTCGGCGTCAATCAAATGTGCACCTGCGCGAGCAAGTTTGTCAACTTCACGCCCGCTTTGACTGCCGCACATTCCAATAATTTTGCGCGCCTCTTTTTCGTATTTATCGCCGTAAGGTACGCAGATTGTAAATTCGCCCGTGCGCTCCAAAAGTTCGGTTGTGAATCTGCCTTCCCTAACATAAGCGGTAAAAATTGGCGTCCCCCATTCAATTCCAATGCTGCCCCAGCCAATCGTCATTGCGTTAATACAGTCTTCAGCTTCACTTGTCAGCAAAATTCCCTTTGGTAACGCCTTAAAAATTTCGCCCGCGTATTCAAAAATGTTAATTTCTTTCATTAAAATTATCGCTCCTTTTTTTGTAGAATTATTTTTTGTATGCTTGCGTGCATACGAACGCTTTTTACAGTACAGAATTTTTTTGTATGCTTGCGTGCATACGGACGCTTTTACAGTGCAGAAATTTTTGTATGCTTGCGTGCATACGGACGCTTTTACAGTGCAGAAATTTTTTGTATGCTTGCGTGCATACGGACGCTTTTACAGTGCAGAAATTTTTGTATGCTTGCGTGCATACGGACGCTTTTTACAGTGCGGAAATTTTTTGTATGCTTGCGTGCAAACGGACGCTTTTACAGTGCAGAAATTTTTTACTACAGCCTCTTGCCTAATTTAAAAATCAAACAAACTCATCTGGTTGCTCTGTGCAAGTCCGTTCAAACAGCCGTGCTCCTGCAGTACGGCTATACTTGTTTTTGTGATACCTGCGCGATTTTTTAAATCTTCAATCGAGGTAAATTTTCCGGCTTGCCTAGCAGTTGCAATATTTTGGGCGGCAGTTTCACCGACACCTGCCAAAGACTGCAACGGCGGGCGTAACGAATTTTTCAGCATGATAAATTTATTGGCGTCAGATTTGTACAAGTCGACGCGCTCAAATGTAAAGCCGCGCAAAATCATTTCATAAGCAAGTTGCAATACCGCCAAAGTACCTTCCTCTTTTAAATCAAGTTCACGCTCGTTTGAAGTTTTTTCCAATTCGTCAATTTTGGTTTTAATGTGATTTTCGCCCTTGATAATTTCGTTGGCGTCAAATTCAGCGGCACGAATGGAAAAGTAGGCGCAGTAGTAAGCAAGCGGGTAATGAACTTTGCAGTAAGCAATTCTGTAAGCCATCATAACATAAGCGGTAGCGTGCGCCCGCGGGAACAAATATTTAATTTTTTGGCAAGATTCAATGTACCAATCCGGCACTTCATGCGCCTTTAAATCTTCGACAGCCTCGGCGGCAATACCTTTACCCTTGCGCACATTTTCCATAATTTTAAAACTTTTCAGAGCGTCAACGCCGTGATGAATCAAGTACATCATAATATCGTCACGCGCCGAAATTGCGTCTTTCAATGTACAAATTTTTTGCTTAATTAAATCCTGCGCGTTGCCGAGCCAAACGTCAGTACCGTGCGAAAAGCCGGAAATTCTAACTAAATCACTGAAACAATTTGGCTTTGTATCGTCAATCATCATTTGAGTAAAACTTGTGCGAAATTCCGGAATACCAAAAGTCCCGCTGTTTGTACCAATTTGTTTTGGCGTCAAATTAATTGCGTCAGTCGAATTAAAAATACTAAGCGTCGCCTTATCGTCCAGCGGAATTGTCAGCGGGTCAACGTGCGTTAAAATTTCCAACATTTTTATAACGGTAGGATCATCATGCCCGAGAATATCCAATTTGACAAGGCGCGAGCTGATTGAGTGATAATCAAAGTGCGTGGTAATTGTGTCAGCAGATTTTTTACCGGCGGGGTGTTGAATCGGTGAAAAATAGTGAATATCCATATCCCGCGGCACAACCATAATACCGGCGGGGTGTTGCCCTGAAGTAGTTTTGACGCCGAGGCAACCTTGCGAAAGTTTAACCATGTAGGAGCCGTGCTTTTTAACTTCCTGCGCGGCTAAATATTTTTTTGTGTAGACAAAGGCGGTTTTTTCGGCAATGGTCATTATACTGCCTGCGCGATAAACATTGTGCTTGCCAAACAAAATTTCGGTGTACTTGTGCGCTGAAGATTGATATTCGCCGGAAAAATTTAAATCAATGTCAGGTACTTTATCGCCGTCAAATCCCAAAAATACCGCAAAAGGTATATCGTGTCCATCCTTCGTCAAAGGATAACCGCAAACGGGACAATTTTTATCTGCCAAATCGTAGCCGCAATTAACAGAACCGTCGGTAAAAAATTTTGTGTATTGACATTTTGGGCAGCGATAATGCGGCGGCAAGGGATTAACTTCAGTAATTCCCGTCATAGTTGCAACGAATGAAGAACCTACCGAGCCGCGCGAGCCTACCAAATAACCGTCGTCATTGGATTTTTTAACCAACATTTGCGCAATTAAATACAAACTGGAAAAGCCGTGCGCAATGATAGGCTTAAGCTCCTGCGCGATTCTGTCTTCAACAATTTTTGGCAAATTTTCGCCGTACAAACGCCGCGCCTTTGAATAAGTCATATCTGTAATTTTTTCATCTGCGCCGGGAATTGCGGGCGAATATAAGCCGTCGGGAATTGGTTTTAAAATTTCGACAGAATCAGCAATTTTGTTGGGATTGGTAACAACCGCCGCGTAAGCTAAATCTTTGTCGAGGTAGTCAAATTCTGCAAGCATTTCTTCAGTTGTGCGCAGGTACAAAGGCGGCTGCGTATCGGCGTTTTTAAAATCTTTGCCCGTCATCATAATGGCGCGGTAAATCCAATCGTCTTTGTTTAAAAAATGTGCGTCGCAAGTTGCAACGAGCGGCTTATTTAATTTTTGCGAAAGTTCAGCAACGCGCTTGTTAATGTTGATTAAATCTTCGTCAGTTTGAATGTTGGGGAAGCGTTCACTGCGCTTTAAAAAGTCGTTATTGTGATAAGGCTGAATTTCCAAGTAGTCATAAAAATTTGCAATTTCTTCAATTTCAGTTTCAGATTTACCGGCAACAATACCGCGGATTAATTCGCCGGATTCACAAGCCGAGCCGAGAATTAATCCTTCACGAAAATTTTTTAAAATATCTTTCGGAATGCGCGGCGTATACTTGAAAAATTTCAGTTGACTAAGCGAAACAAGGCGATACAGATTTTCCAAGCCGATTTTATTTTTGGCTAAAATGATAATGTGGTACGCCGAACTTTGCTCCAAATCGTTTACCAAATAACCTTCCATACCGTAAATAATTTTAATAGGTGTACCGTTTTTGGCAAGTTTGGCGGCAGTGTCGGCGGCTTCAGGGAAGGCTTGAATAACGCCGTGGTCGGTAATTGCAACAGACGACCAGCCCCAATTTGCGGCGGTTTTAATTAAAGTTTCCGGCGAAATGACGGCGTCAGTTTGGCTCATTGTTGTATGAACGTGCAACTCAACGCGCTTAATTTCGGCGTTATCCTGTCTTTCGGATTCTGCAGATTTTTCGAGCGGCTCCACCTTTTCAAAATTTAAAACATTTTCTTTAAGGTAGCTGTCAAATTCAACTTTGCCGCGCACTTTGACGCGCACACCGGATTTTAAACTTTCGGCAAGATTTTTGGCAGATTCTTTGGAGCCGTTTTGGAAAAATTTTTTGCAAATAATCCCGTCGGTGTCGTCAACAACGCTGAAAGTTACAGAGCAAGAACCTTTGGAAAATTCACGCAGGTTGACGCTGTAGCCGTAAGTAACTTTTTCAATATCTGCGCCAATTTCGCCCTCGATAACAACTTTTTCATCGCCGTCCTTGAGTTTTGAAATTTTGGTAATTTCGCCGGTAATTTTTGAAAGAAGGTTAGGCGCGGCAGATTTTTTTTCAGATTTAACGGGCGCGGCAGATTTTTTGAGAGTGAAATTAATTTGGGCGTCAACATTGTATTTTTCGGATAAAAATTTTTCGGCGTCGCGCAGATTTTTTTCACTTAAATTTTCGGCAGATTCCAAAGAAATTAGCCATTGCCGCGTTTCTTCGACTGCGATTAATTGTACAAGGTTGCAATTTAGCGGAATGTTACAAAGTTTTGAGAGAATTTTTTTATCGGCAAAAATTTTATATTTACTCATTCAAGCCTCCGTTTCAGAACATATGCGAAAAATTCGGCGAATACAACTGCGATTTTTGATAATTTTTGTTGAGACAGTTACCGACGATAATTAACGCGGTACGTTCGATTTTTTCGGCTTTAACCTGCGCGACGATATTTTGTAAGTTGCCGCGCAAAATTTTTTCATCTTGCCAAGAAGCCTTTTGAACAACGGCAACAGGCGTATCTTCACTCAAGCCGGCGTCAAGTAAATCTGCAACAACATTATCAATCAAGGCGATAGAAAGGAAAATACAAAGCGTCGTTTGAAGTTTTGCAAGATTTTTCAAAGATTCACGGTTGGGCACGGGAGTTTTGCCGCCTGCGCGAGTGATTATAACAGTTTGAGTAACGCCGGGCAAAGTGTATTCCTGCTTTAAAGCCGCCGCCGCCGCCAAAAATGAACTTACGCCGGGTACAATTTCCACGGCAATATTTTTTTCTGCAAGGGCGTCAATCTGTTCTTGAATTGCGCCGTAAATCGCAGGGTCGCCGGTATGAAGGCGCACGATATTTTTATTTTGAGAGTTTGAATTTTCAATGACGGCGATAACTTCAGCAAGCGTCATTGTGGCAGAATTGTAAATTTCGGCGTCAACTTTGCAATTCTTCAAAAGTTCGGGATTAACCAAAGAACCGGCGTAAATAACAACGTCAGCTTCGCGCAGGAGGCGTTGACCTTTGACAGTAATTAATTCAGGGTCGCCCGCGCCCGCTCCAACTATGTAAACCATAAAAAACCCCCTTCAGGCGATTTTAAAGCCGTTTTGAAAATTTTTGATATAAAAGTACCCAAAGCCGCACAGAGCCTGTTTCTCGTGGCTCTCAACGCGCGTGAAGGGTATTTTATTTGCTTGCAACCAAAATTTTATCAAGCCGATTGTAAACGCCCAAATTTCGATTTTAAAGCCGCTTAGAAAATTTTTGATATAAATGTACCCTAAGCCGCGCAGAGCCTGTTTCTCGTGGCTCTCAACGCGCGTGAAGGGTATTTTATTTTCCTGCAACCAAAAGATTGTAAACGCCCAAATTTCGATTTTAAAGCCGCTTAGAAAATTTTTGATATAAATGTACCCTAAGCCCTGCAGAGCCTGTTTCTCGTGACTCTCAACGCGCGTGGAGGGCATTTTATTTTCTTACAACGTAAACTACAGAAGTTGCAATTAAACCGTTTTCAGCCATTAACTTTTCACCAAAAAAATTTTTATCGTATTCGGTAACAGTGAAGCCGACAGATTTAAGCCGCTGTAAAAATCCCGCCTTTGAATAGGCGCGTACATGGTCATCTTGCCCAAAACGCCGCCAACGCTCGGCAACGTCAGTACAATTCGGGTCTTCGTCAATTTCGGCGCGCTTTAAATCCAGCGGTACTACCACAATTCCGCAACCGTCATCTGATAAAATTCTTCGCAATTCCTGCATTGCCTTTATATCGTCTGCCACGTGTTCCAAAATGTGCGAACAAATGAAAAAGTCAACACTGCCGCTTGCAATTTCTTTCATATCCATAATATCAACTTGAAAATCTACGCCCTGCATAAATAAATCGGCGGTTTTATAATCTGCGCGAGGGAAATTTTTCTTGATAAAATCTGTAATGCAAGGGCGCGGCGCAATGTCAAGGATACGAATTTTTTTGTTGGGATTTAAAATTTTCTTCATAACAAGGGCAAAAGCGCGTTCCCTGTCGGCACTGCCGCAATTTGGACAGGTGTATTCGCGCAGGTTTAACATTTCGTAAGCAACGTCAAAATTAAAATTATTTTCGCGCAGAATCTGTAAAAAATTTTCGTCCATTGGCAAATAGTTTTCAATTTCCGCGCCGCAACAGGCACATTTTTTTTGATTAATTTTGCGGTCAAGGTTAAATTTCGTAACCGCGGCGATTGGAGAAGTTGCCGAATTCAGCGGACAACCAACTTGACAGCCGCGAAAATCTTCATTCAAAATTCTGTAACGTACCGAGGCGTACTCAAAAGAATTTAAAATTTCTGCCCAATTCACGCGGTTATTTTCGTCAATAAAATTTTTAATGTTCAAAGTAGATTCAAAAAAGCAACAAAAATTTACCGCGCCGCTCGGCGTAATGTCAAGCCCGTCCCAAGGCGCGGAGCAAATTTCCCCGGCAACATTTTTTTTCAAGTGCAAAGTCGGCGAAATGTCATTCACAAAATCCAATTCAGCTTTACCGTTGGCGCGGCGAATTGCATTGCGCTTTTCAAATTCGCCGGTAATGGAGCGTTCTTTTGCCAATTCCAAAAATTTTGCGTACTTTTGATTCAACGCGTCAATAGGCGTTGCCTCAACTTCCTGTTGTAAAATTTCCGCCTCTTTTGTCGGTATCCACAATCTGAAATATATCAAAAATTTTTCCGCCAAAACGCGTTCCAATTCCATCAAAGTTTTCAACGCTGGACGGCTCTTTTCGGGATTTTTAAAATATTCGCTCGTCATATCGTTTTCTGTGTAGTCAAAGAAAAAAACCACGAATCCTGCGCGAAGTTTTATGGCAAGCTCCACAAAATTTAAAATATCGTCCGCGTTGTCCTTGTTGATAACCATTGATAAATCGGGCGCAAAACAAATTTTATCTTCAGCTTGAAGTTTGGCAAGGTAACTTTTCAAATTGCGCAGAATCAACGGGAAAATTTTTTTGGCAGTGGCGGAATCGTCAGAATCCCAACAACTTTTTGCAAAAATTTCGGCGTTGGAGGCGTTCAGCGAAAAGTGCGTATGAAATAAATTTTCGCACGCCAAATCTTGAAATTTTTCACTAAAAGCAATTCCATTTGATTCAGTCATAACCGTAACCTTTGGAAAATTTTCACTAAGAAATTTCATAAATTTGTAACTTTCCTTGGCAAAAAAAGCGTCGCCGCCCGTGATTAAAATTACAGCCGGTGAACTGTAAAGCGGCTTCAAATTTTCGTACAGCCAATCCGCGTCCATGGCGTGATTGACTTCTTCGCCAAAAGTTAAACGCACGCCGCAATAACGACATTTTGCATTACAGGCGTTGGTAATTCGCACGCGCAAAAGACCGCCGCCAAATTCGCTTTTACATTCGGGATGACGCGCCAAAATCGCCGGCATTGCAGATTTAATTTCTGCGCGATAACGCCCTTCACGCAAGCCGTAAATTTCAAAGTGCAACAAAGGATTCATACCCGCCGCGGCAACGTCAGGATTTTTCTTAAGATAATCTGAAGTTGAAAAAAAGGCGGAAGGATTTTTTCCCTCACGCCAACCAATATTTAAATAATGCTCCGCCGCGTCCAGATATTCGCCGTAACCGTAAGTTTTGCAGTACCACGCCGCGTCAAAAAGCAACGAATTTTTTATAATTTTTTTGTGCATAGCTACCTACCCAATTTTCTGATTTTCATATCGTTGTACCAATGAACGTAGCCGCCCGCCAATGACAGAAATTTATTCGGACTGATAACTTTAAATTGCACGGCAAGCGGCACAAAGTCGCAAATGTCAGGCGAATCTAAACTTTCTTCAACCGGCATAGAAATTGCGCAGGCGAAATTGTACAGTTCCTGCCGTAATTCAATTTTGAACTGCCAATTTAAAAGCAACGAATTTTTTATAATTTTTTTATGCATAGCTACCTACCCAATTTTCTGATTTTCATATCGTTGTACCAGTGAACGTAGCCGCCCGCCAATGACAAAAATTTATTCGGGCTGATAACCTTAAACTGCACGGCAAGCGGTACAAAGTCGCAAATGTCAGGTGAATCTAAACTTTCTTCAACCGGCGTAGAAATCGCGCAGGCGAAATTGTACAGTTCCTGCCGTAATTCAACTTTGAACTGCCAATCCACAACGTAAATATCGCCGCGTTTGGCGTCAAAAATCGCCTTAACATCGCTGAAACGTGAATCAGTGTAAACCAAATCCACGCCGTTTGAATTGCGAATGTGATAACTCATCCCCAGCATCGCAACATTGTCATTGAATTTTATTACCATTCGCAAAATTACTTCCTGCCCAAAAATCACTTCAGAAATCGGCTCGCCGTCCAAATTTAAAAGCTGTATATTTTCAAATTGCGCCTTGCCGTTTTGTACGCGCTGATACGCCGCATTTTTCAAAAAAATTTCCTGATTAAATTTCAAATTTTCTTCGGTAATTGACAAATTAATTTTACTGCCGGCGGTATTTGTACTTGCAAGTTTCATTTCTTCAATCAACGCCGTAATTGCCGGACTTTGCCCGCCGCTTAATTCGTGCCGCATTTTTATTATTGAATCTCGGTACGCTTCGACAACTTCATTTGCCGTGGCGTCCATTACCAATTTTCCCGCGTCAATCAGAAAAGCGCGTTGACACAAATTTTTTACTGCAAATGTATCGTGGCTGACAAATAAAACCGTTACGCCGCTTTCAATCATTGTGCGCATTTTGTCCATACATTTACTTTGAAAAAAAGCATCGCCGACACTTAACGCCTCGTCAATTATCAAAATATCCGGCTCGACAAACGCATTTACCGCAAAGGCAAGCCGTGCGAACATTCCGCTTGAATAAGTTTTTACCGGCTGATTGATAAATTCGCCAATATCCGCAAATGAAATTATGGCGTCAATTTTTGAATCCATTTCTGCGCGAGAATAATTCATAAGTAAGCCGCTCATATAAATATTTTCAACGCCCGTCATTTCAGGATTAAAACCCGCGCCGAGTTCCAAAAGTGAAGCAATTTTCCCTTTAACTTCCAATTTGCCGCTTGAGGGCGTCAAAACTCCGGTAATAATTTTCAGCAGGGTAGATTTTCCCGCGCCGTTTTTTCCTATAAGCCCGACATTTTCGCCGCGCCTAATTTCAAATGACACGTCGCGCAGGGCGAAAAAATCTTTGCTGTAGCGTTTGTGGAAAGGGTGTAACGCCTCTTTCACGCGGTCAATATCTTTTTCGTAAATTTTATAAGCCTTGGATAAATTTTCAGCCTTAATTACAATTTCGCTCATAAAATCTGCCTCACAAAACGTCTGCAAAGTGCGGGCGCAATTTCTTAAAGCAAATCGCCCCAATAAACATTACAGTTAAAGTTATCAGCCAATATTGCAAAGTCAACGCGCCGTGCTCCCAAAACCATTCGTGGTAAATGAAACTTTGCCTGTAACCTTCAACAAAATAGTAGACAGGATTAATTTCAAAAATCCCGCGGTATTCTTCCGGCACCATTTTTAAACTCCAGAAAATCGGCGTCGCCCAAAATCCAAATTGCATCATCATTGCCACAAATTGCCCCACGTCGCGCAGAAATACAGTCAGCGCACTCGTCAACCAAGATATTCCCAACGCAAGGCACATCATCGCAAAAAAATAATAAATTATCTGCAAATTGTAAATCGACGCCGAATAACCGTACAGCGCAAACATCAGAAAAAGTACGGCTACAAAAAAAATGTGCACCACCAACGCCGACGCAATTTTTACTATCGGCAAAATTTCAACCCTGAAGACGATTTTTTTAACCAGAAAAGCACTTTCCAAAATCGAAGTTGACGCGCTCTGTACACTTTCACTGAAAAAAAACCAAGGGAACATTCCGCAAATCAGCCAAAGTATGAACGGGAAATTGTCCACCGGCATTGATTTAAATCCAACTTCAAAGACGAACCAAAATATTAAAATCGTGATTGTCGGCTGAATGAACGCCCATAAAATTCCAAGGTACGAGCCCAAATATCTTTGCCGGAAATCCCGCTTCGTCATTTGCCACAAAAGTTTTCTGTTACGAATTATATCAAAAATCAAGCCCAAAAGAGCCTTAAAATATCTCAAAAAATTTTTTACCCGCCTTTCAAACGTACGCGCCGACAATGTAGCCGCCGTCCACAAAAAAATTTTGCCCCGTGATTAAATCTGCGCGACTGCTTAATAAAAATAAAATCAGCCCCGTAATATCCGCCGGAGTTGCAACGCCCAAAATCTGTCTTGAAAGAAAATCTTCACTGATAAAATTATTTTCCAACATTTCAGTTTGAACCGCCGCGGGAGCCACGCTGTTAATCCTGTGCCCGTTCTTGATAATTTCTTTGGCAAAAGGTTTAATCGCCGCCTGTACAGCCGCCTTAGCCGCCGCGTACGCAAATAAACCTTTTGAGCCGTAAGAAGCCGCAATGGAACTCATTACCACGAATGAAGACTTTGCATTGGAAAAAATTTTTTTGGTTGCAACCTGCAGAAAATTTACCATTCCCCAAAAACTTGTATCAAAAATTTTTCGTGCAAGTTCAGTATCAAAACTGTTAAGCGGCGTCAACCCGTAAATTCCCGCGCTGTAAATCCCGCCGTCAATCTTGCCGAATTTATTTTTAAAATTTTCCAGCGCGTCAACCCAATCTTCAGCCGTCGCGCAGGTTACATCTAAATTTTTGGCAGAAATTTTTTGGGGATTAATATTTTTAAGGGCGTCAAGGCGTTCAATGTTCCTGCCAATCGCCAAAATATTTGCGCCGCCGTCAACAAGTTCAATCGCCGCTTGCTTGCCAATTCCCGAAGTTGCACCAACTACAACAAAATTTTTTCCCGTAAAATCAAAAGTCACGCTCATTACTTTTCACCGACAAATTTAAATAAATCCGCAACCGTTTCAGCCGTTTTCAATTCGTCCGGCGTCAAATTTTTTCCCAACTTTGAATTGCAGTGCGATAAAAACGAAATGAAACTTAGTGAATCCCATTCTTCAATTTCGGCAAGTTTTGTTTCAAGTGTCAAAATTTTTTCCGTGTCAATTAAATCTGCCAACATTTTTAAAAATTCTTTTTCAGTCAAAAATATCACCTCAAATTTCAATGGCGGGGTTGCCAAAAACTTTCGCGCAGGACTTAACTTTTTTTAAAACAACACTGCCCGCGCCAATGTACGCGCCATCGCCGATTTTAACTTTTGGAATAATCGTAGCATTTGCGCCAATGAAAACACCCGCGCCAATTTTCGCCCCGCCGCAAATGACAGCGTGCGGCATCACGCAACTAAAATTTCCAATTTCTGAATCGTGCCCAACTGTTACCGAACTGTTCAAAATTACAAAGTCTCCAATTTTGGCAAGTTCGCTGATTTCTGCGCCATGTACAATTATGACGCCGCGCCCAATTTCGGCAGTTGGCGAAAGATAAATTTCATTTGAAATAATGTTTACAAAATCTGCGCCGCGCTCCAACATTCTTTCAATAATTTTCCGGCGAACACCAGGCGTACCAACAGCGCAGGTAAAAATATCGCCTTCACAAATTTTATAGCTGTCAATATCGCCGAGCAATGGCGCAGGCAATTTTTTATATTCTTCTGCCGAAATTTTAATATCGCCGTCCAAAAAGCCTTTAATCTGCCAATCTGAATTAAAACCGGCGGAATTTTGGGCGTGCCAAAAAACTTCACGCGCAAAGCCGCCCGCGCCTATGATTATCAAATTTTTCAAGTTTCAAACTTCCTCGCGCCAAAAATTTTTGTGCATAGTGCAATTTTTAATTATAAAACGCGGCAAAATTTTTTCAAGCCGCCCCAAACTGTAGCCTAAAAATTTCATCACGTCACGAAAAAAAGCCGCGCAACATTCACGCGGGTTATCTTGCCAAAGTGCAGAATATTTTTCATAGACAAATTTTTTACCGACACGCCCCGCGCCGCCGAAATTTTCCCTTATCCAACTTTCACGATTATGAAAAACTCCAATATCAAAGTAGCGTCTAAATTCCTGCGCCGCCGTGTAATTGTGCGAATGGTAAACCTGCGCGAAGGCGTTGTAAAAAGTTTTGTAGCCGCCCATTAACATTTTCGCCGCAATGTACATATCTTCGCACAAGATAACATTTGGGAAGCCGCCGACCTTTTGCAAAATTTCAACTTTGTAAGCCGCAAAAGAATTTGACGCCATAGCAGCCCGCATTCCAATACTTTTTCTGCTGTCGAAAGTGCGCAGTTGATTTTTGGCGGGATAATTAAATTCGCGCAGGATTTTAGCCTCAAGGGTGGCGTTGGAATGTGGAAGTTGCCGCCCGTAACTTAAACCAACTTCTGAATCTGTTTCAAAAATTTTTACCAAATTTTCAAGCGTCGTTTCATTTTTTAAGAAAATATCTTGAGTCAAAAAAATTATCACGTCGAGCGGCAAGATTTTTTCTAACGCTGATTGCCGCGTCGCTCCGTGATTAAAATTTTTTCGCTGTACTTTTAAGACTTCAAAGCCGAATTTTTGGGCAAGTTCCGGCGTGCCGTCCGTCGATTCTGAATCAACGATTAATTTTTTTGTCGGTAAAGTTTGTGAATTTATCTGTTGCAGTAACTTTTCAAAATTTGAGCCCGCGTTCAAAGTTGGAATGACTAAGCCGCAATTCAAAATTTCAACGCCTTTGCCGCAATATCTTTCCTGTAGTGCATACTTTCAAAATTGATAACGTCAACGCACTTGTAAACTTTTTCAATCGCCGCTTGAATATTTTCAGCAGTAACTGTAACGCCCAAAACTCGCCCGCCGCTCGTTAAAATTTTGCCGTCAACTTCAGCTGTACCCGCGTGGAAAATCAACGCGCCTAAACTTTTTGCCTTGGTAATTCCTTCTATTGGCAAATTTTTTTTGTAAGCCTTGGGATAACCGCCGCTTGCCAAAACTACACAAACTGCACTTTCATTTTTCCACGAAATTTTTTTGTCAGCCAAATTGCCCGTCGCGCAGGCGTCCATAATTTCCAATAAATCACTGTCAAGGAGCGGCAAAACTGCTTGAGTTTCAGGGTCGCCGAAACGCGCATTAAATTCAACAACTTTTGGCTCGCCATTGACAATCATTAAGCCGGCGTACAGGCAACCGCGGTAAATAATCCCTTCAGCATTGAGCGCGGCGATAATCGGTTTTAAAATTTTTTCTTCAGCAAGTTTAGCAACTTTTTCTGTAACCACGGGCGCGGGCGCGTACGCTCCCATTCCGCCGGTATTTACGCCCTTATCGCCGTCATTCAAGCGTTTGTGATCCTGCGCGGCTATCATTGGTATAATCGTTTTGCCGTCAGTGAAAGCAAGAATTGACGCCTCTTCGCCGTCCATAAATTCTTCAACAACAATTTTACTGCCCGCCGCGCCAAAGTTTTTCATTTCGTCAACAGCGTTTAAAGCGTCGTCAAGATTCTGCGCGACGATGACGCCCTTACCCGCCGCCAAGCCGTCAGCCTTTATGACGATAGGCGCGCCTTCACTGCGAATATAATTTTTTGCGGCGTCAGGATTGTCAAAGACTTCAAATTTTGCAGTGGGGATATTATATTTCTTCATTAAGTTTTTGGCAAAAATTTTGGAGCCTTCCAACTGCGCGGCGTCTTTCTTGCAACCGAAAGATTTAATACCGGCACTTTCCAGCGCGTCAACCACGCCGTTTACAAGCGGAGCCTCGGGACCAACTACAACCAAATCAATTTTATTTTCCTGCGCAAATTTGACAATCGCCGCGTTATCGTCAATGGAAATATCTTTGATACATTCGGCGTATTCAGAAATTCCCGGGTTGCCGGGTATTGCATAAAATTTTTCAAGCAACGGACTTTGTGAAATTTTCCAAGCCAGAGCATGTTCCCTGCCGCCGCTGCCTATCAGTAAAACATTCATTTAAACACCTCAAATTTCGGGATTGATAAAAATTTAGCCCCGTATGAGCCCCAGAATTGACGACAACGCGTCTTCAGCGGCTTACACGAGGTTTTATATTAAAAACTTTTTTGACACGCCTTTTTTTGGGGATTTTTGAAAATCAGCTGTCCAAAAAACTTGTCAAATAATCCAACTGCCGCAAAGTCGGTTTTTAATAAAATCGTAAAAAATTTTGCCCCGTATGAGCCCCAGAATCGCCTACAACGCGTCTTTGGCGGCTTACACGCGGTTTTATATTAAAAACTTTTTTGACACGCCTTTTTTTGGGGATTTTTAAAATCAGCTGTCCAAAAAACTTGTCAAA
>JAFSZS010000121.1 GCA_017455645.1 Selenomonadaceae bacterium
CCCTAAAGCTGATTGAACCACAACGTAACGATGCAAGCGTGAAGGTGACGAAATTAGGAGAAATCAATCAGATGGCGCAAAATTAAAACCTAAATGGTAATCAGCAGCCAAGCGCGAACAGCGTAAGATTCAACGACTATCACTCTTGAGGTGAGTACAATCAAGCGGTTGGAAGTGGGCAGACCTTAACACGTAATGGTGAAGGACGAGATATAGTCTGTGCCTGTATGAAAGTACAGGAAGTTCATAAGAGAACTGCAACGGAACTAGCGAGCCGTTGTGAACGAGACCTCTAAAAAGGTTAAAGTCAAAGGGTTCAAAGCGTGTCAAAATATTTTTACTAAGAATTGATTTTTACGGTAAAATATATTAAACTTACCTTGAAAGAGAGGTGAGAAAAATGTATTTGACTGTAAAGCAACAAGTGAAACAACTTTCAAAGGAAGATTATAGAAACATAAAAAGGTTGTCACATATCGCAAAGAATTTAGCGAACGAGGCAATTTACAACGTCCGGCAATATTTTTTTCAGGAAGGTAAATATTTGAATTACCAAAAAAACTATGTGCTGTTAAAGGAAAGTCCCAATTACAAGGCGTTAAATTCCAATATGGCTCAACAGACAATGAAAGAAATAGACGGAATGTTTCAGTCATTCTTCGCACTTTTGGAACTTGCCAAAAAAGGTAAGTATTCATTTAAAGCGGTGAAGTTGCCGAAATATCTTCCTAAAGACGGATTCACGACACTGATAATAGGTTTTGTACGGTTGAAAGGTAACCAACTTACAATCCCGTATTCGCAAAGTTACGGCAAGGAACATAAGAAAGTTACAATCAATATCCCGCCAATACTTGAAGGCAAAAAGGTTAAAGAAATAAAGATAATTCCGAAGTCTAAAGCTAGGTTCTTTGAGTTTCAGTACAGCTATGAAGTTGCTGAAGAACAGAGAAATTTAGACGAACAAAAAGCACTGTCAATAGATTTTGGAATAGATAACCTTGCAACGTGTGCAACAAGTACGGGGCAAGCTTTCATAATTGACGGGCGGCGGTTAAAATCTATAAATCAGTGGTACAACAAAGAAAACTCCAGATTGCAGAGCATTAAAGATAAACAGAAATTTGGTAAAAAGTGTACTAATCGGCAAAACGAATTGGCGCACAAAAGAAATAACCGCGTCAATGATTATATGTCGAAGACGGCACGGAAAATTATCAATTGCTGTTTAGCAAAAAATATAGGAGTGCTTGTTTGCGGCTATAACGTAACTTTTCAACGTGAAAGTAATCTGGGCAAGGTTACGAATCAAAACTTTGTCAATATACCGTTCGGTAAGTTACGAGATAAACTGCAATATCTTTGCAAACTCTATGGAATAAAATATATTGAACAGGAAGAAAGCTACACCAGTAAAGCGAGTTTCTGGGATAAAGACGAAATACCTGTGTATAACGAGGATAATCCTAAGCAGTATATTTTTTCCGGCAAACGAATTTGTAGAGGAATGTACAGGACGGCAAGCGGTTACAAATTCAATGCTGATGTCAATGGAGCGTTAAACATTCTTAGGAAAAGTAAAGTTGTGTCCCTAGAGGGGCTATACTGTAGAGGCGAACTGGACACGCCTGTAAGAATAAGGGTAGCTTGACTATCAAACTTCTTAAACGGGAGCGCAAGCTCCCCAGAACCCCGCGACTTTAGTCGTGGGAGGTTCAGTTGGGCGACTGATAACGATAACCACCTTCATAAAATCAGCGTCAACAATTTTAAACAGCTCCTGCGCGACGAAGTTGCAGAATCTGAAACTGCCGCCGCTTTATCTGATGAAGAAAGAATTTTCCGCGCTAAGCAGGAGTTAGGGCTTGACGCTAATTTGCTGATTATTGAAGATTTTACCGGCGATAGTGCGCTTGACAATTTTAAAATTAAAGTTACAAGCTCGGCTGAAAACGGCAACCTGTTAGGGCTTGAAAGTGTCGATGACTTAAAAACCGGCGCGTACTACACAATTTCCGACGGCGTCAACGCTGAAAAAGTTCAAATTAAATCTGTTCGATACAATATCAGCGGCTATCACGCCAAACTTGCACGCAGTTTAAGCAATTCCTATGACTGGAATGCAACTTACCTGTACCGCACAACCCCCGCACTTTGCGATTCAAAAGTTTTGACGTGGCAACCTAAGGCAGGATTCGGCGGCATTGAGGCGAATATTGCAAGAACTTTGGAACTTGATATGACTGTCGCGCAGGATTTTAATATTACAGGCGACGGATTTCTAACTAAGGACGGCTATTTTACTTTAGCAAGGTGATAAAAATGATGGATTTTATTTCAAGTAAAATTATACCGCGGCTTGACGCGTTGGAGGCGCAGAATCGAAAATTAGAATTGAGATTTAACACAGTCCCAAAAATCGATATTGGCATTGAATCTACTGACATTGAAAAGTTGGTTGACGCAGTGAAAATGCTGTACAACAATTTCGGCGTTACTTGCCAACTAAATATTAAAGCTAGTTTGAAGGAGGCGGCGGCTGATGGCGTTCAACCTTGACGATATTTATTTGTACGGCAACGGCGAAATGGGCGATTTGGAAATTTCCGAAGGCGCAGTACAAAACCTTAATAGCTACGCACGCGTTTTGAAAATCGAAGGCAACACCATTACACTTGACATTGAAAACCTTATCGAAGGCGATTATAACACCTTCCGCGCCGGTACTGATATTTTTATTCACGTGTCTGCTACTAATAGAACTACGGGCGAGCATTTGGGAAAATATTTAATCGCCAAAATTACCCTCGTAAATGACGGCGTTGCTACACTTGACAAAAACGCCGAAGAATTTTTTAGCGGCGTCAATCTTGATTATGAATATGTGCAAGCCGTGACAGTCCCAAATTTCGACTGCGTAAGACTTCACAAGGGCGCGGTTGTTACTTGCCCGCCTTTCGACCCTTACAAATTTATTGGCGGCATTTTAATTATCCGCTGTTGGCTTGATTTGGTTTTTGACGGCGGCAACATTGATTTAACTGATTGCGGTATTCCTTATAACAGGAAAAATTCGTTGCGCCCGCTTACCACTCAAGAAACCGCGGCGAATGGCGAAAGTGATTTTGCAAAATTATCTGGGCAGGAAAATTTCATAACTGCTGACAGATTTTTACTCAACGCGGGCGACGGCGCGTGTATGATTATCGCAAAAAATCTTGTCTGCAACGATGAAAGCAGAATCGGCAACCCCAATACGCACGGCGCGGCTTACTGCCGAGGACACCAAACAAGCGTTGGCGTCAAGCCTTCCAACATTACCAATATTGGCGGCTCCAGTATCCTTTTAGCCGCTGATAAGATTGTAAATTTCACGCCGAAAATTATCGCCAAATATCGCAGTAGCGATAAGCCGGAAGGGCGCGGCTTAGCTCGTTGTTACATTGCAAGCAACACCGTTTTACCTGCCGACGAAGGCTTGTACAGTTTTGATATTCTTTCAAACCCTGCGCGAGTAAGAAATTTGGGCGTTGAAGATTTCGGCAACGGCTCTTTCGGCGACTTCACTAATCCCAATTTCCAATTCAACAATTATGCAAAAGTTACAGCTATTTCGCAAAACGGCTACAGATTCAATTTCACTGATAAGACTTTGAACGGCTTAGCTCCTTTGCGCCTGAACGCCTTAATTTTAGCCCTTGCAACTCAAAAGACAGATAAATATACCAAAGACGCCGGTGCGTGCGTTGTAGGGCGTGTGGTGCGTTTACAGGGCGGCTCTGTCGTGCTTGATAAACCTTTGAATGTTGACGCTGAAAAATACAACGTCCAATTAATCACTTTACCCGAATTCGACAACTTGACTATCAGTAACAATTTCACTGCCACCCCCAAATTTGACGGCGATAAAGGCGGCGTTTGTGCCTTCGCAGTTGCCGACACTTTGAATATCGAAGGCGGCAAAATTAACGTTGAAGGCAAGGGCGGCGCGGTTCCTTACGGTCGCGCAGGTTTAAACTTTATCGGCAACGCTCAAATTAATAACAAATTGCCTATAGGCGAAGGCAACGGCTCGGTTTTTATCCTTGCTAAAAATATTGTGATGAATGAAAATTCACGAATCGGCGCAACTTACAGCGGCGCAGGAGAGGGCGGGAAATTTGGCGGTTCAAATCCAACAGGTACAAACGCGGGCGGCGGCTACAGCGGCGCGCCTGCAGAATCTGACGACACAAACGGCGCAGGCGGCGGATTTCTTGGAGGCGGCGGTTCTTGCGGTCTGGGAGGCAGCGGCTTTTCAGCGGGAACTTCTTCACTCGGCGAATTTGACGCCTCAAAAATTGTCGGCGGCTACGGCGGCTCCAACGGCAAAAATAACGGTGGTAAAGCCGGTAGTCATTTAATGATTATTGCTGACACTATCACAGGCTTTACTCAAGCCGCAATTTCAACCGGCGGCGCAGGGGCTAAAGGCGCACAAAACGGCGCGGCGTCTTTCGGCGGCGGCGGGAATGTTGACAGCGGCGGCGGCGCGGGCGGCTTTGCTTTTATTTACGTTAACCATTTAACTTAAAATTGTAAAAGGCTCTGCAAATGCAGGGCTTTTTTTATTGCAAACTTAAACAAGCACAGCCGCACATTCACTTTTAAAGGAGATGTTCATTATGGCATTGCAATGGGCTACTTCGCCAACTATGACAATAAAATTCAACGTCGCCACTAATGCTAACGGCAACATTGCTACAGGCTCCGACACTGCGGCTGGCAATAAAACCGTTTCACTGCAAGGCGTTAAATCTGATGCTACCTACGCGCAGGCTAAAACCGTTTATGACGCTATCCTCAACGGCATTTGCGGCGCAACCTACGATTCTCAAACTGCTGTACGCGTCATTACAAGTGGCGTTGTCGATGACGGCGAATAAGGGAGGTAATTTTAATGGCTAGTTCTGCAACTGTAAAACTTCGTTTCGGCTTTGCTGATGACACCGACCGCCCCTTTGAACTCGGCGGCTTTGATTCTGACGCGGCAGTAGTTAACGCGACCACTCTCAAAACGCGCGTTAAGGCTCTTGACCCTGCTACTTTCGCCGGTAAATTTATTTCCGAAGGCGGCGCAACTTGCACAGGCATTACCGCGGCGACTATCAGCAAGGTTACTGAAACTGAAATTAACCTTAAGGCTTCTGAATAAGGAGGTGTGAGAAATGGCGATTGCACGTACACTTATTGTCAAATCTAATGACGCCCTCGGCAACGAATATCAAAAATCCATTACTCACGTTAACCCCGCTACCACTGCCGCGCAAATTGACACTTTCGCCCGCGCTTTTAATAATCTGTCTACCAACACCTACAGCGACACGATAAAGCGCGATGAAGAATCTATCAATGAAGCACTTGCTGAATAGGAGGGATTTTAAATGGCTGACAAAGTTACTACCAACAAAACTTTAAAGCTCGTTGCCACTTTTACCGACGGCGATACACGCACGCTTGACCTTGACAACCCTAAAGACGGCTTGACCAAAGAGCAGATTAAGGCGTTTGAAACGGTTGCTAAAAACACTCAAGCTATTATCGGTGATAAAGGCGGCGCGGAGTTCCACGAATTTGACACTGCCAAAGTTGTTGAAAAACAAACTATCCAACTTGATTTGCGCTGATTTTTAACTTTTAAACGATATACCTAACCGACTTCTTTCGGCGGCTGTGCTTGCTTAAGTTTGCAATATTTTTTTTTACTTTGAAAGGAAGATTTTTAATGACTAAACAGGAAAAAATTTTATCTGCTGACGCAACTAAAAAAGAATTGGTACTTGAAATATTGGAAAAGCTTAACGGCGAAACTTACAACGATTCTAAGGAAATTCTCGACTTAGCCGCGCACTTTCTGAAGGAAAACGCCTACGTTGACTTTGAACTTGCCAAAGACAGAATCAACAACATTATCGAGGATGATTGATATGTTACCTTTAAATAATATGGCGTACGGCGCGGATTCTTTTAATTTTACGAAACGCGCCCTGTTACGCTCCAAAACTTGTTGGGATTTAACCGGCGAAACTTCCTGCGCGGGATTTGAAATTTCCGGCACAGAGGAGGACGGCACTAAACGCAGGATTATTTTTGAACTTGACGACGGCAAACTTTATAAGTTTGGCAACGCGGGACTTGTAGAATACGAAGAGCGCGGCGAATTTGAAGATATTATCGAAGGCGGCAACACCGTTGCGGAACTTCTGCAACTGTCCAGTATCCCCGCTTTTTGTAACAGAAAAGTTTATCCTATCGTTGCCTTGCAAGCTGATGAAACCGCGCAGGTTATGCCCAAAATCAAAATGAAACTCAAGGTAAATTGCTTTAACGACCGCTATTCTTTTAATGAATACAGTCCA
>JAFSZS010000122.1 GCA_017455645.1 Selenomonadaceae bacterium
CACTTCGATTAAATCTGTTAATATTCCAAATTCAGTAACAAAAATTGGCGATAAAGCGTTTTATTGTTGTAGCGGCTTAACTGAAATTAATATCCCAAATTCTGTAAAAATAATAGGAGATGAAGCGTTTTCTACTGAATACGATGTCATCGGTGCAGGAGAAGTACTCCAGTCAATGAGTTTAAGAAAAGTCAATATTTCTGATGGTGTAGAAGAAATTGGAGACTATGCTTTTTATTGTTGCGAAAACTTAACAGAAATTACCATTCCGAATTCTGTAAAGAAAATTGGAGCGTCTGCTTTTAGTCGTTGCAGAGGCTTAACTGAAATTAATATCCCAAGTTCTGTAGAAATAATAGGGAGTTGTGCTTTTGGCGGGGATATATTTTTTTACGAAGATCAAGTTGCGGTGAGTGAGGATGAGTTTGGAGATATTGATACAGAATGGGTTGAGGCTGAAGAAATATGTGAAATGAATTTAGAAAAAATCAATATCGCAGAAGGAGTAAAGGAAATTGGTAGTGGTGCTTTTCAATATTGTACCAAATTAACTGAAATTATAATTCCCGATTCTGTAGAAAAAATTGGTAATAATATTTTACGTGGTTGCGAAAAACTCCAGCGCGTCTACATAAATACTTCAAAATGGAGCTATGCTGACATTCAGAGAATTTTTGGCAAGAATCCGCAATTTGAAATTTTGCCGCTTGAATAAAATTCTTAAACTAAAATATACAAAATATTATAATCGCCCGCGAGGTGATTTTTTTATTTTGTGCGAATTAATTTAGCAATAAAAAATCCGTCAGTAACGTCAACGTGCGGCAGGAATTTTTTCATTTCGACAATTTTAAAATTTTTATTGTTTTTGAGAAAATTTTCCACAATATCTTCATTTTCACGGCGTATAATTGTACACGTGCTGTAAATCAGAGTACCGCCAATTTTTACGGCTTTTGCGGCACTTGCAAGAATTTCTGATTGAAGTTTTGGAAGTTCGGAAATTTCTTCAAAAGTTTTTTTCCGGCGCAAATCAGCCTTACGCCGAATGACGCCCAAGCCGGAACAAGGCGCGTCAATCAAAACTTTGTCAGCTTGATTGAAAAATTTTTCGCCAATTTTCCGCGCGTCAAGAAGTATCGGCTCAATAATTTTTATACCGAGGCGTTTGGCGTTTTCTTTGATATGTGCAATTTTAATTTCGTAAATATCGGCGGCAACAATTCGCCCGCGGTTTTTCATAAGTTCGGCAATGTGCGTAGCTTTACCGCCGGGCGCGGCGCAACAGTCAATTACAAAATCATTTTCGGCAGGATTCAACCAGTGCGCGGCAAGCATTGAACTTTCATCTTGCACTTGACACAAGCCAAATTTCAACGGCTTGAAACTGTCCAACGCGCCGTGACTTTTGCAAATAATTCCTTCCGGTACAAGTTTAGATTCTTCAGCGATTGCGCCAAATTTTTTAAGCTCGTCCAAAATTTCAGCGCGGGTTGACTTCAAAAAATTTACACGCAGGCAAAGCGGCGGCTCAATATTATCCGTCGCGCAGATTTTTTTTGCCGTTTCAAGCCCAAATTCTTCAACAAACAATTTCACAAGCCAAACAGGGTGAAAAGTTTTTAAAGCCAAAGTTTCAACGCTTTCATCAGTTGGAAAATCTGATTTTTGCGGTGCACGTACCGCCGAGCGCAAAACGCCGTTCACAAATTTTGACGCGCCTATACCGCAGAATTTTTTTGCAATTTCTACTGATTCATTGACTGCCGCAGAATTTGGTACTCTGTCCAAGAAAAAAATTTGATACATTCCAACTCTTAACACGGCTAAAATTTTTGCGTCGATTTTTTCAAGCGGGCGGTCTACGTACTTTGAAATTTTCCAATCCAAAGACGCGCCAACTTTTATTGTGCCGTAAACCAATTCTGTACAAAATCGCCTGTCTAAATCTGATAATTTTTCTTGCCGCAAAATCTGCGCGAGTGCAACATTTGAAAACGCGCCTTGAGTTTGTACGGCGTACACGGTTTTTACTGCCGAAAATCTTGCTCTGTCCAAAATCTTTGCTCCTTCAAAATTTAATAAATGTGAAATTCTTTCCAAGGTATTTGGTCTAATCGCACGGTTTTTAGAAATTCCACAATATCCCGCCGCCCGTAATAATGAGGCGTACCGGCTGAATCCAGCGACATTAAAATTATTGGCATATTTGGGAAAAAATTTTGTAGTTGCTGCCGCGTGCTGATTATTCTGGAAGTGTAATTTGTTACTGATTGTTTGACGGCGACTATTGCGAAAGTTACGCCCTGTTCTATAATTACTGCGCCTTGAATTTTCATAGCGAATCACTCCTTTTGTAAATCGTACAACAACGGGATTATTTTTGCAACTAAAAAAGCACAGCGGCTTTTAACCGTTGTGCCGAGTTCGTCAATTTTAAATTTTTTTCAATCGTCAAAATCTTCTTCATCGTCTTTGTCGAAATGACGCCCGCGCTCCGAATTTTTTAACTTGCTCAAGTCAACTTTAAATTCTTTGGCGACGTCTTCCCAACTGTTATTGATTTTCTTTTTGGCGATAACGTTTTTGACATTTTTACCGGATTCATTGGCAATAAAACCGGCAATGGTAATATCGTGCGGGCTGTAATTATCATTCAAAAGACTTTCGACGGTTTTTTTGTCGAGTTTGGAGCGGTTGGCGAGATCTTCAAGGCGTTCATTTTTTGTATATTCTTCAATCTGCTGATGAGTCAAGCCTAATTTTTCTGCAACCTGCCGCCAATCAACTTTCATTGCCAAAACTTCAGAAAAAGACCTGCCGCTAAGTTTGGCAAGTTTCGCCGCAATTCTTATATCGTCAAAGGGAACGCGATTTTTTAAAGCCGCGTCAACTTCAGCTTGACTTACGCCGTAACGCTCGGAAATTTCTTTGGCAAATTGGGCGCGTTGTTCATCTGTCATTTGCGGGCGTTCGCCGCGTTGCCTTTCAACTTTCGTACTTTTGGAATTATCGGCGGCTTGTACAGAATTAATTGCAAGACCGCCTGTAAAAATTATTGCGCCGCTCAAAAGTCCGGCGAGTATTTTCTTTTTTAAACTGTTCATAAGAATTTCACCCCCAAAATTTACTTCGCAATTATACCGCGCAACTTTCGATTTGTCTTTAATTTTAAATTAAAAAATTTTAAAAATCCGTAGCCTGCCAAATGAAACTAATTCTTGCACTGAAAAAAGTTATGGTGTATACTTTGCAAGGTTCAATGAAAAGTTTATGAAAAATGAGGTGTTCAATGTTGAATGTAAAAAGATTAACCAAATTAATTTCAGCGTTTGTAATTGGAGCGGTTGCAATTTCTGCGCCGCTTAATGCAGATGCAAAAAGGATTCACGATTCAAAATCTGCCACAAAAACGGAGGCGAGGAAAAGTTCAACAAAAAGCAAAACTACCGTAGTTGAAAAAAAAGTTTCGGCTGATGACGGCGCAAATATAAGCGCGGCAATTACACCGCACGAAATATTGACGCCTGCAGAATTTAATTCTACGTCATACTTTGAAGATTATTTTGAGGCTGAAGATTTTTACGTACCTGAAACAGTTTCGATTTATGACACTTCGATAATCGGTACACCAATGGCAACGCAGGAGCAGTGCGTAAGGTATTTGTTGAATCACAATCCCTATCCCAATTTGCCAATTTCGGCTGAAGAAATTGTTTCTTACTACTACGAAGAGGGCGCGCGCGAGGGTATCCGCCCTGATGTTGCATTCGCGCAGGCTTTGAAAGAAACAGGCTTTTTCAAATACGGCGGCGATGTTATCCCCGAACAAAATAATTATTGCGGCTTGGGAACAACAGGCGGCGGCGTCAAGGGCGAATTTTTTGCAACTCCACAAATGGGCGTACGTGCGCACATTCAACATTTGCTGGCGTATTCATCGACGCGCAGACCTTTTACACCAATTATTGATCCGCGTTATGATATTGTGCGCAATGCTTACGGCGACAGAATTTTGGGCGATTGGCAAGACTTAAACGGGCGTTGGGCGGTTCCCGGCAAATATTACGGGCAAGAAATTTTATCTATGTTTAAATCCATTTTGGCGCAATAATTTTTTTTATAATTTATAATTTTACCAAGTTGCTGGTGATTAGTTTTGATTTCTGAATGGGAATTATTTTTTAGATTAACGCTTGCCTGCATTTTAGGCGGCGTGATAGGATACGAGCGGCAAAGTCGGCGAAAATCTGCCGGCTTGCGTACAAATGTTTTGGTTTGTTTAGGCTCGTGTTTGATAATGGTACTTAGTGAGGCTTTATATTTTAACGTCGAAGGGAGAACCAACGCGGACCCTGCAAGATTGGCAGCGCAAGTTGTAAGCGGTATTGGTTTTCTCGGCGCGGGCGCAATTATGAAGGAAGGCTTAACTGTCACAGGTTTAACCACAGCAGCTTGTATTTGGGCAGTGTCGGGCGTAGGTCTTGCAGTTGGCGCGGGTTATTATTCCGGCGCACTTTTTACAACCGCCTTGATTTTTTCCACACTCGGCACTTTGTCCCGTATCGATGAATGGGTTATGCACGAAAAAAATTTATATCTTACGGTAAAAACTCACGATAAACCCGGGCAACTTATGCACATAAGTTCCTGCATTGACGATTTACAGCTTAAAGTTCGCGGCGTCAAAGTCAAGGCGGACGAAGAGCATTCAGATATTTTGATAATTGAATTTGAAGTTTACAACCACCGAAGTTTGAAAAGCGTTGTTGTTGTTGACGCAATAAAAAGAATCGGCGGCGTTGTCAGCGTCGATGTTAATTGAGAGGGCAGAAATGATTGACGTACAGAATCAAAAAGATACACGCGGTATAAAAATTCAACAAACGGGAGTAACGGCGGTACACCTGCCTTTTTCTTTTTTTATCGGCGCAGAATTTCAACAAGTTTTGGCAAA